>URZR01000001.1 GCA_900552425.1 uncultured Collinsella sp.
CTGAGGCGCGGGCCCGCGTTCGACGAGACCGACGCGCTCGGGCGCAGGCGCGGCGCCCGGACGAGGGCGTTCTGGAGGTGGGCGGAGTCCTGCAGGCCGTCCGACCCGGCCGCGGCGGCCGCCTTCGACCGCTACGTCGCCTGCGTGCGCTGCGCCGAGTCAGACAAGCGCGCCCTGGAGAAGAGGGTGCTCGCCGAGGCCCGCGCCGACCGGTGGAGGGGCGCGGTCGAGGCGCTCCCGTGCATCAAGGGCATCGACGCCGTCACGGCGTTCTGCCTGGCCACCGAGGCGGGGTGCTCCTCCGGGTTCCCCACCGCCGGCGCCTACGCCTCCTGGCTCGGCCTCGCGCCCTCCGAGCACTCGAGCGGCGAGAAGGAGGCCAAAGGCGGCATCGCCAAGACCGGGAACTCCGCCTCCAGGCGCGCCCTCGTCGAGGCGGCGTGGCACTTCAAGTCGTGCTCGCCGAAGCCCAAGGCGCCGCCGGCCGGCTCGGCCGTGCCGGCGGCCGTGAAGCGGCGCTGCGACGACGCCGCCGCGCGCCTCCGCCGGAGGCACGAATCCCTCGGGGCGGCCGGCAAGCGGCCCTGCGTCGCCAACGTCGCGGTCGCCCGCGAGCTCGCCTGCCGGGTCCGGGAGGTCGGCAGGCGCGCCGAGGGGGCGCTCGCGTAGCTCCCCGGGGCCCACATAGCCTTCCCGCCGGGAGGGCCCGCGCTTCGACGCATCGCCGGGACCGGCTCACGACCCTTTTTATGGGCAGCCCGAGGGCCGCGCCCGACTATCGGGACTCCGAGGTTTTTCGAAACGACGGTCCCGGACGCAGAATCGAAATGCGGTAGCGCGCGGCGACATACCTGAACCCGCATGCCGCGCCACGAGCCCGCGGATATTAGCTTGCCAGGCGAGCGACGACTAACGAGCATCCGCGCGGGCCCGACCGGTCGGAATACGAGAAGGTCCGGAAAGAAATTTCCGGACCTGGCAGCTTTTGCCTCTTGACAATGGCTTTCTCATATTAAAAAGGGCACCCTTACGGATGCCCTCATACATTCAATGGTGGAGGTTAGGGGGATCGAACCCCTGACCTCAGGCTTGCAAAGCCCGCGCTCTCCCAGCTGAGCTAAACCCCCACGGAGACAGTAATAAACACCCCAGCGGCGACTCGGCTCTCGCTGGGGTGTTTATTGCGAAAGAAAGTGGTGGACCTGACAAGATTCGAACTTGTGACCTCCCGGTTATCAGCCGGACGCTCTAACCAACTGAGCTACAGGTCCATCGCGCAAGGGATATATTAGACGAGTCGTTACGCGCACGTCAACAACTTTTTTGAAAATCTTTGAGAGGGGTGGTCGCCGGGCTGACGAGATGGTTTTGGTTTGCTGCTCGGACAGTCCTGCGCAAGACGAAGGCCACATTAAGTGGCCTTCTTTGCGTGCGGAACTCGCGACAAACCAAAACCATCTCGTCAGCCCGGCGACCATGGGGTCCCAAGGTTTTCAAAAAAGCGGTCGGCGCGCAGGTGCGCCGACCGCCGATATATGGGGACTGATATTTTCTACCAGCTAGGGCCTCTTACTCGTCTAGGAGATCCTCTGGCATGTCGTTGCCGTCGCCTAGATCGACAGGGGTTTCTTCGGGGGCAGAGCCGTCTTCTGTGGCTTCGCCTTCGGGCTTCTCCTTGGCGGCCGTCATGCGGGCTACGGCGCAGATGCGGTCGTTGTCGTCGACGGTCATCATCTTGACGCCCTGGGTGGCGCGGCCGGTCTGGCTGATCTCGTCGGTCTTGACGCGAATGACCGTCGCGCCCTCCGTCACGATGAACAACTCGTGCTGCGGGCCCACCGTCTTCATGGCCGCGAGGTTGCCCTTACGCTCGGTCATTTGGATGGTGTAGACGCCCTGGCCGCCGCGATTCTGCTCCGGGTAGTCCGCGACCGGCGTGCGCTTGCCGTAGCCTCGCTCGGTGATGACGAATAAATCGCCGTTGCCGTTAGTGACTTCCATGCCCAGAACGCTCACGCCGTCCTTCATACCGATACCGCGAACGCCGCTAGTATCGCGGCCGGTGGCGCGCACCTGCTCCTCGGAGAACATGATCGCCTTGCCCGCGGTGGTGGCCAGGATAATCTTGTCGCCCTCGCGCACGCGGCGCACGTTCAGCAGCGCGTCGTCGTCACGCAGGTTGATAGCGATCAGGCCGTCGCGGCGGCTGCGGTCATATGCGCTCATCACGGTCTTCTTGACCATGCCGCTCTTGGTGGCAAACATCAGGTACTCGTCGGCAGGGAACTCGCGGCAGCTGATGACGCTCGCGATCTTCTCGCCCTCCTCGAAGGGCAGCAGGTTGACGATCGCGGTACCGCGCGCCTGGCGCGTACCCACCGGCAGCTCGTGCACCTTCAGGCGATAGACCTTACCCTTGCTCGAGAAGAACAGCACGTACTCGTGCGTGGACGCGATGAACATCTCGTCGATGACATCGTCCTCTTTGAGGTTGACGCCCGACACGCCCTTGCCGCCGCGCTTCTGGGCTCGGTAGGCGGCCACCGGGATGCGCTTGACATAGCCGGTGTGGGTGATGGTCACGACCATGTCCTCATCGGCAATGAGGTCCTCGACGTCCAGGTCCTTCTCGACATGGCTGATCTCGGTGCGGCGCTTATCGCCGAACTTCTTGGAGATCTCGCGCATCTCTTCCTTAATGACGCCCAGGATCTTCTCCTCGTGCGCCAGCAGGTCCTCGTAGTAGGCGATGGCGCGGCGCAGGCCGTCCAGCTCTTCCTGGATCTTGTCGCGCTCCAGGCCGGTCAGGCGGCGCAGCTTCATCTCGAGGATGGCCGTGGTCTGCTCGGGCGTAAAGCCAAAGCGCTCGATCAGGCGGCTGCTGGCCTCGGAATCGGTCTGCGAGGAACGGATGATGCTGATGACCTCGTCAATATGGTCGAGAGCCATCAGGTAGCCCTCAAGGATATGCGCGCGGGCCCGGGCCTTCTTAAGGTCGAAGCGGGTGCGGCGGGTGACGACGTCGACCTGGTGGTCGATGTAGTGGGAGAGAATCTCGCGCAGCGACAGGCACTTGGGCACGCCGTTGACCAAGGCGAGGTTGTTCACGCCAAAGGTGTTCTGCAGCGAGGTGTACTTGTACAGGTTGTTGAGCACGACCTGCGGAATGACGCCCTTCTTGAGCTCGATGACCAGACGGATGCCCTTCTGGTTGGACTCATCGCGCATGTCCGAGATGCCCTCGATGCGCTTGTCGTTGACGAGCTGGGCGATCTTCTCCTGCAGGGTGCCCTTGTTGACCATGTAGGGAATCTCGGTAAAGACCAGGCGGCTGCGGCCGGTCTTGGTGGACTCCACGTGGGCCTTGGCGCGCACGGTAATGGAGCCGCGGCCGGTCTCGTAGCTCTGCTTAATACCGGCACTGCCCATGATGATGGCGCCGGTGGGGAAGTCCGGACCGGGCATGATCTGCATGAGCTCGTCGACAGTGGCGTCGGGATTATCGATCAGGTAGCAGGTTGCCTCGATCGCCTCGGTGAGGTTATGCGGGGCGATATTGGTGGCCATGCCGACGGCGATGCCCTGGCTACCGTTGACCAGCAGGTTGGGGAAGCGCGCAGGCAGTGCCACGGGCTCGGCGAGCGATTCGTCGTAGTTGGGCTGCCAGTCGACGGTATCCTTCTGCAGGTCACGCAGCAGTTCCATGGCGGGCTTGGCCAGGCGGCTCTCGGTGTAACGCATGGCTGCCGCGCCGTCGCCGTCGATGTTGCCGAAGTTGCCGTGACCGTCGATGAGCGGCGTGCGCATGGAGAACCACTGCGCCAGGCGGACCATGGCCTCATAGACCGCGGAGTCGCCATGCGGGTGGTACTTACCGATAACTTCGCCGACCGTCCAGGCCGACTTCTTGTGCGGGCGGTTGGGGTAGATGCCGCTCTCGTTCATCGCGTACAGGATGCGGCGGTGCACCGGCTTTAAGCCATCGCGCACGTCCGGCAGGGCGCGCGCCGTGATGACCGACATCGAATACTCGATAAACGACTGCTTCATCTCGCGGCCAAACTCCGAAATCTGGAGCTGGCCGCCGTTGATATCCTCGCCGGCCGAGGCGCCACGATCGACTTCGCCAAAGCTCTCCTCGAGCTCACCGTCGTCGTCCTCTTCCTCGTCATCATCGGCATCGGGGTTATAGGCGTCAGGATCACCGTCCTCGCCCTGCTCAGCGCGGGCAAGCAGGCGCTTCAGATCGTCGGGCATGCCGGCATCGCCGGCCTCGCCCATACCCTCGTTGTTGTTGATATCGTCTGCCACGTTACCTCCTCTTAAGCATCAAGGAAACGCGCGTCATGCGCATGTTTTTCAATGTACTCGCGGCGATAGCCGACCTCGGAACCCATCAGCTCACGCACGGCGCGGTCCGCCACCACGGCGTCCTCGATCGACACGCGCTGCAGGATGCGGGTCTTGGGGTCCATCGTCGTCGAGGCAAGCTGCTTGGGGTCCATCTCGCCCAGACCCTTGTAGCGCTGGACGGTATAGCCCTTGCGCTTCTTGGTGATCTTGCCGTCCTTGGCCTTGCCGTCCTCGTCGTCCTCGTCGGGGTTCAGGCCCAGGCTCTGAATGGTGTCGCGCAGGATCTCGTCTTCGGGCTGGCGGCCGTTGGGATACACGTAGTGGATCTTGTTGCGCACCTTAATGCCAAAGATAGGCGGGCAGGCAACATAGACGTAGCCGGCATCGATCAGCGGACGCATGTACTTGTAGAAGAACGTCAGCAGCAGGATGCGGATATGCGCACCGTCAACGTCTGCATCGGTCATGATGATGATCTTGTGGTAGCGCGCCTTGGTGATATCGAAGTCGCCGCCGTCGCCGGCACTCGTCGTGACACCGCAGCCGATCGCGGTAATCAGCGACTGGATGGTGTCGCTCGAGAACGCGCGATGGTCACCAACGCGTTCGACGTTCAGAATCTTGCCGCGCAGGGGCAGAATCGCCTGGATGTCTCGGCGACGGCCGTCCTTGGCCGAACCGCCTGCCGAGTCGCCCTCTACGATGAAGAGCTCGGTCAGCTCGGCATCGCGCACTGAGCAGTCAGCGAGCTTACCGGGCAGGGACGCCGTCTCGAGCAGGCTCTTGCGGCGGGTCGCCTCGCGCGCCTTGCGGGCGGCGTTGCGCGCCTTGCAGGCCTGTTGCGCCTTCTTGACGATCTCGCGGGCGGGCTTGGGATGCTCCTCCAAGTAATCGGCGAGGCCGTCGGTCACGATCTTGAGCGTGAGCGCGCGCATATAGGAGCTACCGAGCTTGGCCTTGGTCTGCCCCTCAAACTGCGGATCGGGCAGCTTGACCGAGATAACGGCCGAAAGGCCCTCGCGCACATCGTCGCCGGTCAGGTTGGCGTCTTTTTCCTTGAGCAGGTTCTGTTTGCGCGCGTAGTCGTTGATCACGCGGGTGAGCGCGGTGCGGAAGCCCTCAAGGTGCATGCCGCCCTCGGGAGTGTAGATGTCGTTGGCAAACGACATGACGTTCTCGCCGTAGCCGCTATTCCACTGCAGGGAAACCTCGACCTCGCCCATCTTGGTCACAGGCGCGTCCGGATCCGATTTGCCCTCGATGTAGATGGGCTCCTTAAAGGCCTCGGGGACGTCCTTGCCCTCGTTGAGGAACTTGACGAAGTCGATGATGCCGCCCTCGTAGCAAAACTCCTCCACGTGGGGAGTCGCCTCGCGCTCGTCGGTCAGCACGATCTTGAGGTTCTTATTGAGGAACGCTGTCTCCTGCAGACGGTTGTGCAGCGTATCGAAATCGTAGATGCAGGTCTCGAAGATCTCGTCGTCGGGCCAGAAGGTGACGGTGGTGCCCGTTGAATCCGAGGTGCCCACGACCTCCATCTTCTTGACGGTCTTGCCGCGCGAGAACTCCATCTCGTAGGTGTTGCCATCGCGACGAACCTGAACGACCACGCGCTTGGACAGTGCGTTGACGACGGAGATGCCCACGCCGTGCAGGCCGCCCGAGACCTTATAGGCCGAGTTATCGAACTTACCGCCGGCGTGCAAGATCGTCATGACGACCTCGAGCGTCGGGATCTTTTTAACAGGGTGCTCGTCGACGGGGATGCCGCGCCCGTTGTCGACGACCGTGATGGAGTTGTCGGCGTGGACCGTCACCTGGATCTCGGTGCAGAAACCGGCCATGGCCTCGTCGACGGAGTTGTCAACGATCTCCCACACCAGGTGATGCAGACCGCTGGCGCTCGTCGAGCCGATATACATGCCCGGGCGCTTACGAACGGCCTCGAGACCTTCGAGAATCTTAATCTCGCCGCCATCGTAATCGTTTTCGTTTGCCACACGTCCTCCTTCAGTCAAGAAAATGTGTACAGCCTTACTAGTTTATCGTAAAAAAATACCCTCGGGACCGAGGGTATTTGGCTCTACAAGGCCACCAGATGCGATTTAAGGCTCTTTTTTGCTTTGCACGCCCTTGGCCCACTCGGCACTGGCTCTCATGGCATTCTCGAGGGCCTCGCGCAGTTTTTGGTCTTCGATGGGCGCCACCTGGCGCTCGATCTCGGTGCACTCGGCCTCACTTAGGTCGGCGTGCGGGGCCGGCGGTCGCTCGGTCGTCGCCGGGCGCAGGCGCTCCTTGGCGGCGGGCGGCGTGTGACCGGGCGCGGTGGTTTTGAACACCAGGCCGTCCACATGCGCACCGGCGCGCTCCATGCGCGCGCGGATGATCTCGCGCAACAACGTCATTTCCTGCGTCCACGAGGGCGAGTCGAGATACACCAGCAGCTCATTGGACTCGGGCAGGTAGCGCAGTCCCGTCACATGCCGCCCCTCGCGCGTGCCCGAGCACACCGCGTTCCATGCGCGATAGACCGTGCGCGACTCCTCGGCGGCCTCCATCTGCGCACGGCGCTTAGGCGTTGCAGCCGCCAGGATGCGCTGGCGCTCTGCGTTCAAAAACCCGCTGAAGGCGACTGTCTCGCTCTCGCGCTCGTAATTAGCACGTCTCACCCATGCTCACCACCTTGGCTCGATCAAGCAGGTCATCGGTAAAGTACCCCAGGTTGGTCGTAGTTATGACCGTCTGGATATCATCGCCGATCAGCCGCAGGAAAGCGCCGCGACGCTCGCCGTCGAGCTCGCTCATCACGTCGTCCAAAAGCAGCAGTGGGGCGGTGCCCAGGACATCGCGAGCCACGGCAACCTCGGCCACCTTCCAGGACAGCACCAGCGTGCGCTGCTGTCCTTGGCTGGCAAACGAACGGGCGGAGCGACCCGCCACGGTAAACTCAATCTCGTCGCGATGCGGTCCCACCAGCGTCACGCCGCGGCGAATTTCCTCGTCGGCATGCTCGTCAAGGGCGGCCAGCATGCGCTCGTACGCCCAGCCCTTCAGCTCTTCGCGATCCTCGACCTGGGGCAAATCCCCCAGCGTGGACGCATAGGACACGTTGGCGGCCTCACCGGACGCCACTTGCCCGTAGGCAGCGCGCACATGGCCCGCCAGCCGGTCGAGTAGGGCCAACCGGTGCACGAGCAGGGCCGAGCCCGCGCGGGCAATCGAATCGTTCCACGCGCCGAGCATCTCGCGGCAGCACCAGGTCTCCTTGAGCAAGGCATTACGCTGGGTCACGCAACGCCCATAGGCGCTCGCAAGATCGGCATAGCGTGCGCTCAGTTGCATGCCAAAGTCATCGAGGGCGGCGCGGCGCACACTGGCGCCTCGCTTAACCATGTCCAGATGGTCGGGACAAAACAGCACGCTCGGCAGAACCCCGCGCACACCGGCGGCGGAGCATCTCTTGCCGTTGCGGCTAAACGAGCGCTTACCGTCCCCCGCGCTCAATCCCATATCAAGCACGCGGCCGTCGCCCTCGAGCCTCAGCTCGACCTTGCACGAGCCCACGCCGTCATGGACGAGCTCGGCTGCGGTCGGATGCCTAAACGAGGCGCCGCTCGTCAGCAGCTGCAGCGCCTCTATGAGATTGGTCTTTCCCGCTGCGTTGGGTCCCGCAAGTATCGTCACGCCCTCGTCCAGGGCAAGGCGATAGCTATCGAAGCTGCGGTAGTGCGCGACGGAAAGATCGCGGGCGAACATGGTCATGGCGCAGCGCTAGATGCGGACCGGCATGACTAGGTACAGGTAGTTGATCTTGTCGTAGGACTTGAAGATGCCCGCCTGCGAGTAGCTCTTGAGCTCCAGCGTGATCTCCTTCTCCTTGGACAGGGCATTGAGGCAGCCGAAGATGTAGTGGTAGTTGAAGGCGATGGTACCCGACTCGCCCTCGGCCTCGACATCGATCGTCTCCTGCGCAAGGTCCTGGTCATTGGAAATGGAGGACAGGCCCATCTGCCCGTTCTCGACATCGATCTCGAACTTGACGGCGGGGTTGGCGCTCGCGATAACGGCCACGCGCTTGAGGGCGGCGTTAAAGGCGGCGACGTCGATCTTGACGCTCGTCACGCACGAATCGGGGATGAGCTGCTTGTAGTTGGGGTACACGCCCTCGATGCGGCGCGACACGTAGGTGGTGTTGCCGGCCTCGAAGACGACCTGGGTGTCGGTAGCCCCGATCATAATGGTCGCCTGGCTGGCCATGATGTTCAGCGCGTCGTTAAAGGCGTCGGCTGGAACGTTGAGCTCAAAGGAGCCCTCGAGGGTCGAGGTCTCGACCTGCGTATCGCACACGGCCAAGCGGAAGGAATCGGTCGCCACCAGGCGTACGGTGTTGTTCTCGACCTTCATGTGCACGCCGCCCAGGATGGGGCGAGCCTTGTCGGTCGAGGTGACGCGCCACACGCGGCCGACCATTTCGGACAAGACATCGGTCGGCAGCTCCACGGCACTCTCGATGGCATAGGCCGGAAACTCGGGGAAGTCATTGGCATCGAGCGTGTTCAGCCTAAAAGAGCTCTTCTCGCAACCAATCAGTACCTGGCGCTCGGACAGCTCAAAGGTGACCGGGGCATCGGGGAGGGTCTTGGTGATATTGGAGAGCATCTTACAGGGGATAACCATCTCGCCCTCTTCTTCGACATGCGCCGCGATGCGATGACGGATCGAGATGGTGTAGTTAGAGGTCTGGAATTCCAAGATGCCGTCTTGCGCCTTGACGAGCACGCCCGACAGGATGGGAAGGGTGGATGCCGAAGCGACACCCTTCATAACGACGCCGATGGCTTGTGTAAGCGAGCTCTGGCTGACGGTGAACTTCATCTTTTAATACCTTTCTATAGATATAAATATCTTAATAATAGTAATAGCACTGACGAAACTGTTGATTACTCTCAAAGACGCAGGTCAGACCCAAAAAGAGAATCGACAGCAACCTGTGTGCAACGGGGGTGGTTTTCCACGTTCAAAACCTGCGCAAAACTTTTCATCACCGCGGGTTGGGTTTTAGACACCTTATGCCCGTGGTTTCGACAAGTTTTCAACAGGTGTCTCTATTTCCCTACGAGCGCAGTGTAATTTTATCGCGCAGCGACTTGAGGTCTTCGGTGACGGTGCGGTCTTCCTGGATCATCTTCTGGACCTTTTTGTAGCTTGTGCTGACGGTCGAGTGGTTGCGGTTGCCAAATTCGGCGCCTACCGCCGTGGTCGTCATCTCGCACATCTCGATGGCCAGGTAGATAGCGATATGGCGTGCCTTGGCGATATTGGCGTTGCGACGCGGGCCGATGAGCTCCTCGTGCGTCACGCCGTATTGCTCTTCGATGACGGACTGAACCGTTTGGACGTTGATCTTTTTGGCCGATGTGTCGAAGTACTGGCTGGCGATGGCGTCGATATCGTCAAAGGTGAGCTCCCCGCCCTCGCGCTCGCGGTCGCCCGCCTCGCCGGCGCAGCGCTCGCAAAAGCTCTCGAGTTCGCGGATGTTGGTGCCCGAGACCTCTGCCATGTGTTTAAAGTGCTCGTCGGTCAGGTGCCCGCTGTCGCCCCCATAGGCCGCCAGCAGCGAGTCGTCGCCTGCCTCGGGAGCGGCGACGATGGTGTTCTCGTAATAGCGCTGCAAGATCTTGTATTTCATCTCGTAGCTGGGCTCTGCGACCAGGCAGAGCATGCCGGCGTTGAAGCGGCTGGTCAGACGCTCGTCCATGCTCAGGTCTTTGGGAGCGCGGTCGGCTGCGATGACGACTTTTTTGTTGTTGCGGATAAACTCGTCCATGAGCTGGAAAAAGTAGTCCACGCTCGCGCGCTTGCCGATGATGTTTTGGATGTCGTCGATGATGAGCACGTCCACGCCGTGGTACGCCTGCATGATGGGGGCGTTGCTCTTCTTTTGGCGGTCGAACTCGGTCATCAGGTCGTCCAGATATGCCTGGGAGTTGGCATACTTGACCTTGATCTCGGGCGACTTCTCGGCGAGCTCGTTTTTGATGGCAAGCAGCAGGTGCGTCTTGCCCAGGCCCGATTTGCCGTAGATGAACAACGATGTGCACGTGCCGCGCTCGTCCGCGAGGGCGGCAAACTTGAGTGCCGAGCGATAGGCATGGCTGTTCTCGGGGCCGTAGACAAAGTTCTCAAAGGTAAATTTTGAGTTCGCGGCGAGCGGGGCTCCATCCGTATTCTGCTCGGCCGGCACGGTCGGTGCTGGCACGGGTGAAGCGGGGGCCGCAGCTTGCGTGGATTTAGCCGGCGCTCCGCCCTTCATCTGGTTCATCATGCGACGAAAATCATCGGCCGAGAGTGTGTTCTTGATTGCAATGCCCGAATCCGCGCTCGCCGCTGCGTCGTGAGCGATGGGCATGTGCGTGACGGGTGCGTTCGCTGGCGCCGCCGCCGCGGTCGGCAACGGTGCCATGGTTTCACGGGAAACATCGCTGTGCTGGTGCTCGATTGTCGGCACGTCGCCTGCGGAGGCCGGCACCGCCGGGGAAGCAGCGGGAGCCGCGGCGGCCGCCGTCGCGGCAGCGGATTCGGCCGTTGCGCCTTGCGGTGCCACGATATCGAGCGCGATCGGCGCAAAGGCGATTTCTTCCAGATAGGCCTCAATAGTCGGCTGATGCTTTTTGAGCTGCGCGATGGCAAAGCGCGAGGGCGCCTCGATCGTGAGCGTATCTTCGGTCAGGCTTATAGCGCGCGATTGCCCCAGCATGTTGATGAGGCGTGCATCTTGGCCGTCGCGCTGGCAAAAGGCGATGGCATCCCCCAGGATGATGCTTGCTTCCTCGTCCACTGTCTCTCCCGTTCTTTAGCTCTGAGCTCGCACGCGAGCGGCGCCGAGTTCGGTCAGATGGTATTTCTGGCCATGCTTGATGACCAAGCCGGCCTGCGCCAAGTCATTGAGCGTGCGTGACCAAGTGGGGGCCGAGTTTCCAAACGCCCTCGCCAGATCGGTTGCGCCGCACGCTTGATTTTGCGCCAGATAGCCTAGCGCGGCGTTGCCGCGATCGCTTACGAACACGTCCGGTTGTGGCTGCGCATACTGATTTGCTGCATTAGGATACATCATTTGAGCTGCTGGTTGTTGAGAACTCTGCATGGTCGGCATCTGCTGTTGAAAACTTTGGGGCCACTGTTGGTAAGGCTGCGGAGGCATCTGCTGGGCCCAGGGGTTGTACTGCTGCTGCGGCATCTGCTGGTACGGCTGCTGATATCCCTGCTGGTACTGCTGCGGGAACTGCTGGCCATACCCCAGTGGCGGCATCTGCTGATATGGATATCCCTGATGGTACGGCTGATAGCCCATTTGTTGGCCACCCGGTGCCCCCGTCGCCTGCTGCATTGCTGCTGCATCCTGATCCGCCAGCGGCATGGCCTCTGGCATGTTTGGCGGCATCGACATCGATGCCGCCTGGGGCTCTTGTGTAGGAAGTATTCCGGGCTGCTGCATCTGCCCCACGGGGGGCTGCATCTGCTGCGTTGCCATGGGCTGCTGCGCAAAAGCTCCCGGCAGGGGATATGTGGGCTGCTCCGTCTCGGGTCGCACGGCTGCCCCGCGCCCGCCGGCACGCTCGATTTCCTGCACGCGCTTGGGGTTCAGACTTACCGTCACGACGGTGCCGTTGCCCATGTTGTCCTCGATGGAGACGGCGCCGCCGGCGTTTTCCAAGTACTCCTGTACCATGGGAAACCCGGCGCCGGTGCCGCGGATATACCGTTTCATCTTGCTGTTTGCGCTGGTTACGCCAAAATCGAAGGCACGCTCTTTGTCGTCGATGCCCGGACCCTGATCGGCAAAGCGGATGGTATCGCCACCGTCGAGAATCGAGATGATGGGCTCTGCAAAATGCGCGTGGATAAAGTTTTCGACAATCTCGCGGATAACCATCAGCGAGATGCGTCCTCCCTGCTCTTTCATGCACTGGTAGACGGTGTTGGTTGTCTCTTCCAAGTAGGTACGGACGTCTTGCGGTTCGATGACGATGACACGCGGTGTCGACAGCATGTCATCGTAGACCGCGATGCGCGCTGCATACATGGCTTTTGGCGCCTGCGTGGTCGTCTGCTCGCCTTCCTCACGCTCTTCGCGCACGCCGGTGATGTGCTCGTTGTCGGGTGCCGGGTCTCCGGAATCGACCATGGTGTAAAAGTCGTCAGACATGCCGCTCGCAATCTTTCAAAAGGTTTCGAACAAATAGTAGCTCACCGTGCAATGTTTCTCATCTTTCGACAACTTTTCAAAACCTGTTGAAAACTTTGGAAAACGGACGAAAAGTTCTCAACATTGCCAATATGACCTGTTGAAAACTCGATGAAATATCGTGAAAAGTTGCTATGCACCGCTAAATCGAGCTCGGCTTATGGGGGAACCGTGTGAACTGCGCAACCTTTTACCTTTGATTTCTTGACATTTGAACATTGATTTCCCTACAATCTTCAAGCTCACGTGTCTATATCTGCGTCCGCGCCCCCGCGGACACTCGAAATGCAGCAGGAGGAACTTAAGATGAAGCGTACGTATCAGCCTAATAAGCGTAAGCGTGCCAAGACCCATGGCTTCCGTGCCCGTATGGCCACTAAGGGTGGTCGTGCCGTGCTCGCCCGTCGTCGCGCCAAGGGCCGCAAGCGTCTCACTGTCTAGCAGCGATACACACATCTCGCATGAAGACTATTAAGTCTCGGCAAGATTTCGAGCATGTGTTCAGTCAGGGGCGTCGTTTCAATCACCCTCTGATTCGAATGACCATATGTGAATCGGTTGGCGAAGGCGACTCCGGAAGGGTCGCCTTCGTTGGTGCTAAACGGCTCGGTTGTGCTGTCGTGCGCAACCGTTCTAAGCGTGTGATGCGCGAGGCCGCCCGCAGCTGTGGATTTCCCGTTGCGGGTTATGACATCATCTTGTTCGCAACTCCCAAGACGAGGGTTTCTTCGCCTCAGGAGATGGACAATGCATTGCGTTCGCTTATGAAACGCGCCGGCGTTGCCGGGGAGGAGCGATGAGCAATCACGTTTTGCGACGTGTTGCCATCGCTCCTATTCGCATATATCAACAGGTTATTTCGCCCTTATTGCCTGACGCCTGCATTTATTACCCAACGTGCTCGCAATACGCCGTCCAGGCGATTGAGAAGTACGGTGTTTTGAGAGGCTGCTGGCTTGCCGTGAGGCGCATCGCTCGCTGCAATCCCCTGCACGTCGGCGGTTATGACCCTGTGCCCTAGCGGGCACTCGCTATCGGAGGAAAACTTACATGTGGGATTGGATCGTTAACATCCTTTTCGAGCTGCTCAAGCTCATCCAGACCTTTGCGGTCGACTGGGGCCTGTCCATCATCATCCTGGTGGTCATCATCCGTCTGCTGCTGACGCCGCTTATGCTCAAGTCGACTAAGTCGACGGCACGCATGCAGGTGCTGCAGCCCAAGATGCTCGAGATCCAGGAGCGCTATGCCGACGATCCCCAGCGTCAGGCCGAGGAAATGCAGAAGTTCTACAGCGAGAACAAGTTCAACCCGATGGCTGGTTGTCTGCCGCTGTTGATTCAGATGCCTGTCCTGTTCGCCCTATTTACGCTGCTGCGTAACCTGCCGGACTACTTTAACGACGGCACGTTCTCGTTCTTTAATATTCTGCCCGACCTGACCACCACGCCGAGTGCCTCCTTTGCCGATGGCTTTATGGTCGCGCTGCCTGCGCTGGTCTGCCTGATCCTGTTCGCTGTCCTGACCCTGATTCCGCAACTCTATATGTCGCGCAACCAGACCGGCCAGCAGGCTCAGAGCATGCGTATGATGGCCGTTGTCATGACGGTCATGATGCTTTGGATGGGCTGGAGCCTTCCCGTTGGTGTTCTGCTGTACTACGACGTCTCGTCTGCTTGGCAGGTTATCCAGCAGATTTTTGTGACGCAGAAGGTCATCGACAAGGCGAAGGCCGATGAGGAGGAGCGCCTTAAGAACGCGCCGCTGCAGGTTGAGGTCACTCGTCGCGAGAAGAAGCCGCGCCCGCACAAGAAGAAGTAGCGGGATATCAATCTTATTTAGGTACCTAACTTTTGGAGTACGTTATGTCTGAAGAGATCATCGAGGATATGCTTGAGGAGGTTGCCCCGCAGGTCGCGGGCGATTATCCCGAGATTGCACAGCGCTACAAGGCCGGTGAAGAGCTGACCGACGAGGAGCTCGACACCATTGCCGATGTCGCGATTTCCATCCTGCGTTCCATCCTTTCGCACTTCGATGCCGCCAACTCTCCTATCGATGAGTATGAGGGCGACGAGGGTGAGCTGATTCTGGATGTAACGGCTCCCGACCTTGCTGTTCTCATTGGCCGTCATGGTCGCACCCTTGATGCCCTTCAGGTTATGTTCTCATTGCTGGTGAGCCGCAAGCTCGGCTTTAGATATCCGGTTGTAGTGGACGTCGAGGGATACAAGAGCCGCCGACAGGACAAGGTTGCCTCCATGGCTCAGTCTGCTGCCGAGCGTGCCATCCGCACTCATAAGAGTGTTTCGCTTCCGCCCATGAATGCCTACGAGCGCCGACTGGTTCACATTGCACTTCGTGGCAATGACGCCGTCGATACTCATTCTGAGGGTTCTGACCCCGATCGCCATGTGGTGATTGTTGCTCGATAATCTACTCGAGCTTATGCTTAAGGGGACGTGGTTTCCACGTCCCCTTTTTTTGTCAAAAGTTCTCGATACACTGATTTTTGTCAGAAAGGAGCTTTCGTTGTTAGTACTTACTGATCAGCAGGCTGACGAGATGTTGAGTCGTCTAACTTCCTATTGCAAAGAGTATTCCTTGAGCGTAACTGATGTTGAGCTGAGGAAATGTATTCAGCATTTGGATTTGGTTCTGGAAACAAATAAGACAACCAATCTCACCCGTATTCTTAACATAGAAGATGCTGCGGTACTACATATCCTCGACTCTCTTGTTTTGCTCCCTTATATCAATAAGGCTCCTGAGGGAGCTTTGCTCGATATGGGAACAGGTGCGGGCTTCCCCGGTATTCCTTTAACCATAACCACGCATCGTAAAGCTACTTATATTGACTCTGTTGGCAAGAAGGTTGATGCTGTCAATTCTTTTGTCCATGCTCTTGGATTGAAACATGCTCATGCCGTTCATGATCGTCTTGAAGAATATGCTCGAAGCCATAAGAAGCAGTTCTCTGTCGTAACCGCCCGCGCACTGGCCCCTCTACCGATTCTTGTTGAGTATGCGGCTCCGTTCATCAAGGATGGAGGTCTATTTGTTATCACCAAGGGTAATCCTTCGGATGAGGAGCTTGCTTCCGGCATGTCAGCAGCTAAGATTTGCGGCTTCACTTTGCTTCTGAATGACGCAATCGATTTGCCTGAGGGCTTGGGCCACAGGGAGTTCATTGTTCTTAAGAAGAGTCATCCAGCATCCGTTTCATTGCCTCGTGCAAATGGCATGGCAAAGAAGAATCCGCTTGCCTAGATGTTTCACGTGAAACATAATGGATACTACAACTTGCAGTGTTTCACGTGAAACATGGCGGTTGATATCGAATCGGAATGTTTCACGTGAAACATCCTCCGTTTGACAGCTTTAATACACACCAGGAGGGACCGTGGGATTTCGCGACGTTAAGCGTTCTAAGAGCGCAAAAGACACGCGTATCATTGCAATCATCAATCAAAAAGGCGGCGTCGGTAAGTCAACGACGGCTGTAAACCTTGCAGCAGCACTGGGTGAGCAGGGTCGTAAGACACTGATTGTCGATTTTGATCCGCAGGGAAACAGTACCAGTGGATTTGGAATTGAAAAAGAAGACCTTGATCACTGCATCTATGATGCATTGTTGAATGATGTGCCGGCAGAATCGCTTGTTCTTGATACAAATTGCAAAAAGGTATTCGTAATTCCAGCTACGATTCAGCTTGCAGGTGCCGAAATTGAGCTCGTAAGCGCAATTGCTCGTGAAACCCGCCTCAAAGATTTGCTTGAGCCGATTCAGGACGAGTTCGATTTTATTTTCATTGACTGTCCTCCTTCGCTCGGCCTGCTTACTATCAATGCCCTGACCGCAGCAGATAGCGTTTTGATTCCAATCCAGTGTGAGTATTACGCACTCGAGGGCGTTACGAAGCTGCTTGAGTCAATGAAGATGGTCAAATCACGTCTGAACAAGGGCTTAGACACCTATGGCGTGCTTATGACCATGTATGACTCGCGTACTTCTCTGTCGAATCAGGTTGTTGAGGAGGTTCAATCGTACTTTGGTGATAAGGCATTTAAGACGCTAATCCCCCGTACGGTTAAAATCTCCGAAGCTCCGTCTTTTGGAGAACCGGTAATTACCTATGCACCTCAAAATAAGGGTGCAAAAGCGTATATGAACCTTGCAAAAGAGGTGATCAAGCGTGCCTAGTGCAAAGAAACGTGGCGGATTAGGACGTGGTCTCAATGCTTTGGTCTCAGAGGCCGAATATGAGACCGGTGGTTCGGCTGCATCTGCTTCAAATGCCGCATCTGTAACAAAACTACCTATTGAGGATATCGTTCCCAACCCTAATCAACCGCGAATTCAGTTTAATGAAACTGAACTTCGCGAGTTGAGCGAGTCAATCCAAGAGCATGGCGTTTTGCAGCCGCTCTTGGTTCGCAAGCATGGAAACGGCTATGAGATTATCGCTGGTGAGCGTCGTTACCAGGCGTCAAAGCTTGCTGGTCTTGAGGAGCTGCCTGTCATCATTAAAGATGTTAATGATGAAGAGATGCTGGCTCTTGCTCTTATCGAAAACCTTCAGCGTTCTGATCTGAATCCCGTCGAAGAGGCTAAGGGCTATCGCCAGCTCATTGATGCCAGCGGTATGACCCAGGAGGCATTGTCGAAGGCAGTAAGCAAGTCACGCTCTGCAATTACAAATTCGTTGCGCCTTCTCGATCTCCCCGAAGTAGTTCAGCAGATGATTTTTGAGGGTAAACTTACTGCTGGTCATGCACGTGCGATTCTTGCAGTTCCCTATGAGGATGCTCGAATTCGACTTGCAGAAAAGGTTGTTGCAGAGGGCCTTTCCGTAAGAGCGACAGAAAATCTTGCTTCATTGTTTTCTGCCGGAGAGACGCCTAAGACGCCGAGGCCTGCAACGCCTCAGTCTTTTAAAAAGGCTGCCCGTGTGCTTCGCCAGGTATTTAATACCAACGTGCGTGTGAAGAGCTCGCGTGGAAAGAATAAGATTGAAATTGAGTTTAAAGACGAAGAAGAGCTTTCTCGTATTCTTGGTGAAATGATTCAGTTTGATCAAGGGGGCCAAGATGAGGAATAAGATTATAACTGCGATTGCATTGGCGACGACTGTCGCGGCTGGTGCCTTTGCTGGCTATAAGATCGCGACAGACGATGAACTTCGGGGTCGTTTGCTTCGTAGCGCGCAAGATATCGTCGATACTTCAAAGAAGAAAATGGATGTTATGACAGAAGATGTTGCCATGCGTACTGCTCAGGTAACGAAGAATCCCAAGATTAATCAAGGTTGGGTTAGCAACCAATGGGAAAATGTAGGCTATTAGGTACCTAACAATTACCCTGCATATTTTGAGGGGCCCTTGTCTGATTCATGAGACAAGGGCCCTTTATTTTGTCCGTAAAAAATGGGAAAGGTAGCAGTTGGTCCAAAATTGAGGTCGATAAATGAAACGGCCCCGGTTGCATATCCTGCAACCGGGGCCGTTCGATGTTTCACATGAAACGTATTGGGGTGCGACTCCCCTATGCGTTCTTCTGAACTTTGAAGCGCTGCTTCAGCTGTCCGCAAGCGGCGTCAATATCGTTACCACGGGAGTTACGAATCGTGGTCTCGATGCCACGGGACTCAAGACGACGCTGAAGATCCTCAACCTTATGAATCGGCGACGGCTTGAGCGGGCTGCCCTCGATGTCGTTAAGCTGAATCAGGTTAACGTGGCACAGCGTTCCCTCGCAGAAGTCGCAGAGCGCCTGCATCTCGGGATTCGTATCGTTGACGCCTTCGATCATGGCATACTCATAGGTCGGGCGGCGGCCAGTCTTCTCGGTGTAGAGCTGAAGCGCTTCGTGAAGGCGAAGCAGCGTGTATTTCTTAACACCGGGCATGAGCTTATTGCGCGTCGACTGGATGGCGGAATGCAGGGAAACGGCAAGAGTGAACTGCTCGGGGATATCGGCAAATTTGCGAATACCGGGAATAACGCCGCTGGTGGAGACAGTGAGGTGACGAGCGCCGATACCGATGCCATCGGGGTCGTTGAGGATACGCAGTGCCTTGAGAACCTCGTCGTAGTTGGCAAACGGCTCGCCCTGGCCCATGAAGACAACGCTTGTGGCACGCTCGCCAAAGTCGTTGGATACATGAAGCACCTGGTCGACGATCTCTTGAGCGGTCAGAGAGCGCTTGAGGCCGTTGAGACCGGTAGCGCAAAAGGCACAGCCCATGCCGCAGCCTGCCTGGGTGGAAACGCAGACGGAAAGCTTGTTACGACGGGGCATGCCGACAGTCTCGACGGAAATGCCATCGTGGTACTCGAGCAGATACTTGCGCGAGCCATCTTTGGAAACCTGCTTGGTGAGTTCAGTCGGCGTATCAAAGGCAAAAGCCTCTTTAAGCTGCTCACGGAAAGCCTTGGGGAGGTTGGTCATATCGTCAAACGAACAAACGTTCTTCTCGAAGACCCATTCGATGAGCTGCTTCGCGCGGAAGGCGGGCTGGCCAAGTTCGGTCACGAGCTCGCGAATATCGTTTTGGCTCAAGTCGCGAATGTCCTGAGATTTAGTCCTGGGATTCATGGAAGCCTTTCGATTTTGGGGAAACGTAGAGGGTATCGCTACAATATGGTATCAGCTGCAGAAATTATAGAGGAGGAGTCTGCCCATGCCGGGTAAAAGCCTAGAGAACATGCACGTAGCGGTCTTGGCGGGCGGTCATTCCGCTGAGCGCGAGATCTCGCTCAATTCGGGAAAGAACGTCGTGGCTGCCTTGAAGGAGGCCGGCTACACTTCGGTGGAGCTGATCGACACGGCTGCCGATGACTTTATGGTAACCATGGCGACCGGCGGTTTCGATGTGGCATTTATCGCCATGCACGGCGCCGGCGGTGAGGATGGCGCCATGCAGGGTGCCATGGAGACCCTGGGTATCCCCTACACGGCCTCGGGCGTACTTGCCAGCGCCTGCGGTGCCGACAAGGAGGTCTCTAAGCTCCTATACGCCAAGGCGGGCATTCCCATTGCCCCCGGCCTTGCGCTCGAGGTGGGCGATGAAGTCGATATCGATCATATCGTCGAGGTTTGTGGCGAGCGCTGCTTTGTGAAGCCGGCCGTCAACGGTTCCAGCTATGGCATTTCCCTGGTCCATGAGCCCTCCGAGCTGCCCGCGGCAATCGCCAAGGCGTTTGAGTACGGCGACAAAGTGCTGGTCGAGAAGTGCATCGAGGGTACCGAGGTCACCGTCGGCGTATACGGCGAAGATGACGTGCGCGCCCTGCCGATTGTCGAGATTCGTAAGCCCGAGGACTGCGAGTTCTACGATCTGGACGTGAAGTATGTCGACCCTACGGATATCCATCGCATTCCGGCGCAGATTTCACCCGAGAATTACGCTCGCGCTCAGGAACTTGCCTGTGCCGCTCACAAGGCCCTCGGTTGCCTGGGCATCTCGCGCAGCGATTTTATCGTGAGCGAGGACGGCCCCGTTATCCTCGAGACCAATACCATTCCCGGCATGACCGATACGTCGCTGTATCCGGATGAGATCCGCCACACCGACGACATGACGTTCCCGCAGGTCTGTGACAGCCTGATCCGTATGGGCCTTCGTCGAGCGGGCATTGCATGCTAATCGAGGACGCGGTTTCGTCAGGAACGCCGCAGTTTGTCATCGACTCCTATGCCACGCTTGCCGAACGCGCCAAAACGCAGTCCTTCGGCCTTATCGAGGAAGATGTGATTATCCTCGATACCGAGACCACGGGTCTTTCGGTGCAGGACAACGAGCTGATCGAGATCTCGGCGGCCCGTCTTTCGGGCCGCGAGGTCATCGACCGCTTCGATACCTTCGTGCATCCCAGGCAGCTGATTCCCGCCGAGATTACCGAGCTCACGAGCATTACAAATGCCGATGTTGCAGATGCCCCGTCGGCGGTTGAGGCCGTCGCCGCTCTCGCCGATTTTGTCGGTGGCTGCCCGGTGATCGCACACAACGCCACGTTCGACCGCTCGTTTATCGAGTCGGTCAAAGGCGGCGTCAACGTGAGCGATATTTGGATCGATTCGCTGGCGCTGTCGCGCATCGCGCTTCCGCGCCTGGCCTCGCACAAGCTGTCTTTTATGGCCGATCTGTTTGGCTGCGACTCGGTATCACACCGTGCCAATGCCGACGTCGACGCTCTGTGTGGCGTATGGCGCGTGTTGCTCGTGGCGCTCACCGACTTGCCCCAGGGCCTCATGGCGCGCCTAGCCGACATGCATCCGGACGTGCCTTGGTCCTATCGTCCTATCTTCTCATTCTTGGCAGGGCAGAACCCTGGTTCTATCTTCTCTCTCAGCGCCGCTCGTGCTGACGTTCTCAAGGCCGATCGCGCCGACGATCGGGTGGACGCCGATGAACTGCCGGTTCTCAAGATGCCGAGTCGTGAGGAGATTGAGGCAGACTATGCGCCAGGTGGCCTAGTCAATCGCATGTATCCCACCTACGAGCCGCGTGATGAGCAGATCGCGATGGCGCTCGAGGTCCGCGATGCGCTGGTCACGGGCACTCATCGAGTAATTGAGGCAGGCACAGGCGTCGGCAAATCGATGGCCTATCTGGTACCTTTTGCCGAGGCAGCACGCCGTAACAACATCACGGTTGGTATTGCGACCAAATCGAATAATCTTGCCGACCAGCTCATGTACCATGAGCTGCCAAAACTTGCCGAGCAACTGGACGGTGGTCTGTCATTTTGCGCTCTCAAGGGGTATGACCACTATCCGTGCCTGCGCAAGCTTGAGCGCATGAGCCGCGGCCAGGTCGAGATTACCACCAAGCGCGATCCGGCGGACACGCTCACGGCGGTCGCGGTCATTATGGCGTACGTCTGCCAATCAGCCGATGGCGACCTCGACTCGCTCGGCATTCGGTGGCGCAGCGTCAACCGTCCCGACTTTACGACGGCCTCGCGCGAGTGTGCCCGTCGCCTCTGCCCGTTTTTCCCTGATAAATGTTTGGTCCACGGTGCTCGCCGTCGTGCGGCGCATGCCGATGTGGTGGTCACCAACCATTCCCTGCTGTTCCGCAACGTCGCGGCCGAGGGCAGGATTTTGCCTCCGATTCGTCATTGGGTAATCGACGAGGCCCATTCCATCGAGCGCGAGGCGCGCCGTCAGTGGGCGCGCGTGGTGTCGGCGGACGAATCACGCGTTCTGTTTGAGCGTCTGGGTGGCTCGAGCACCGGCGCGCTAAGCCAGGTTTCCCGTGATTTGGCAACCTCCGAGGGCTCTACGCTCTATCTGGGCCTTACTGCCAAGGCGACGTCGACGGTTGCGCGCGCGAGCATGGCAATCGCCGACGTGTTCGATGGCGTTCGCGAGCTCGGCCGCCGTGCGCGTGGGGGTTATGACAATGCCAATCTATGGATTGGCCCCGAGCTGCGCGAATCTGACGACTGGCATGATTTCTTACAGTCGGCCTACGCTGCCATCGGCACATTGGAACAAGCTGACAAGAGCGTCGACGCGCTGGTACAAGCCGTCGCCGCCGACAAGCCCGAGGTTGTTGTCGACCTGGGTGATATCTCGCGCCGCCTGCACGAGCTGGCCGAGAACCTCAAACTCATCATTGATGGCACCGATGAACACTACGTGTATTCGCTGCAGGTCAATCGCAGACTTCGTGCCGGCGGAGAGTCGATGACCGCAGAGCGCATCGACATTGGCGAGGCCTTGGCAACCGAGTGGCTACCCGAGGTTCACACGGCTATCTTTGCCTCGGCGACCATGACGGTGTCCAAAAGCTTTGAGCACTTCAACCATGCGGTCGGCCTTGATCGCATCGGTGCTTCAACGTCGTCATCGCTGCACTTGGATTCGAGCTACGACTTCGATTCGAACATGGCTGTAGTCGTTGCGGGCGATATCCCCGATCCGCGCGATCGTGAGAGCTATCTTACGGCGCTCGAGCGCGTACTGGTCGACGCCCATCTTGCCATGGGCGGATCGGTGCTCACGTTGTTCACCAATCGGCGCGACATGGAGGACCTATACGCCCGCGTTGAGCCCAAGATGGCCCGTGCGGGTCTGGAGCTCAACTGCCAGCAGCGCAACTCATCTCCTCGTCGCCTGCGCGACCGGTTTATCAACGAACCGACCTCGTCGCTTTTTGCGCTCAAGGCCTTCTGGGAGGGGTTTGATGCCAGCGGCGAGACGCTGCGCTGCGTCATCATTCCCAAGTTGCCGTTCTCGAGCCCCACGGACCCGCTCTCGTGCGAGCGCAACCTGCGCGAAGACCGCGCATGGGCGCGCTATTCGCTGCCCGAGGCGGTGCTCGAGGTTAAGCAGGCCGCGGGGCGTTTGATTCGCTCGTCGACCGATAGCGGTGTGCTGATCTTGGCGGATCCTCGCCTGGTGACGAAGGGCTACGGAAAGAAGTTCTTAACGTCGCTGCCCACGAGCTCCTACCAGCGCATCGAATCGGCACAGATCGGTCACTATCTGCAAGTGTGGCGCGCACGCCACGAGCGGCGGCGCTAAAGCGGACAGACGAGAGTTTTTGCCATATCGCACAGACGCTTTGACAGGGTGGGGTCATCCAAGATGCGGATGGCTCCGCCCGCTGCGATTATCTGGCTCAGTAGCCAACGCTCGGAGCCGTAATGCACGGTTACCGTTGCCATGTCTGCCCCGCTGCGCTCGATGAGGGTGATGCCGGCCCAGTCCAGATGCTCCGCCATATCGAATGGCATCAAGAGCTTTGCGCTACGCTGCGTCCGGGCAAGGGAATCGTTGAGGGATGCGACGTCCGGTGCGTGAGGCACGACGGAGTCTTCCGTCAAGGTGAGTCCCTCGATTTTATCCATGCGATAGGTGCGCTGCTCATCGACTGCGATGTCCCAGGCAATCAGGTATGTTTGGTCGCCGTTTGCCGTAATGCGCAAGGGGTCGACCAGACGCTCGCGTGACCGTGCATCGTCCATCGAGCGATACGAGATGAGGCAGCGAACGCCGTCCTGAATGGCGCAGCTCAGCTGCTGCCAGTGCGACCCGTGGTTGACGGTGTCAAAGACGCACTGGTTATAGCCGAGCTCTTCGGGTAGAAGAGCGTGTCGAATCCGAGCTGCCGTCTGCGGCTCGATCCCCAACGATTCAAGTTCGTGGTTGAGCACAGCGCCCTCGGCGGTACTCAAGCGCAGCGGTAGCACACGTCCGGCGTCACCGGTGAGGACCACACGCTCGCCGTGGCATTCGCAGATGATGCGCGCACCCGATTCTCGGTCCGCGAGCGTCGAGACGATCTCGAGAATCTCGTCGAGCGACACTCCCGTGATGTCAAAGCGACTGCAAATCTCAGTTCGTGTCATGCCGCTCTCGCCGGCGGCGTAGAGGGCCTCCATGATGTCGATGGCGCGCGAGAGCCTCTGCTCGCTGGTGAGTTTACGCACGGGCATGCTCGTGCACCGTCCTTTCAATGAGGTGGTTCCACGCCTGCTTAAGCGATTTGGGGGCCATGGGCCTCATGCCGTCCGTGGCGTGGGTCATGCAAAATGAGGCGGCGGCTTCAAGATCGCGCACGTCAACGGTCCAAGTCCATCCCGAATCGGTGTGTGCGAGCTCACCTCGCCCGCGCGTGAGGCCGTTGATCATATCGATCTGCGTCTGCGGGGCGAACGAGAACGTAGCCGCAACGGGCGGGCGGTCGGCAAAATCGAATTCAAAGAACAGGTAGTCGCTGAGGTTGAAGTCCGCAGGGATGGCGTAGGCCTTCGAAGGACGCCATGCGCGAACGATACGGTCGCAGCGGAATGTCCTGATGTCGTCGGTGACATTGTCGAGGCCGCAGAAGTACGCCACGCCCTCGCGTTCGAACATGCCGTAGACACAGACGGTACGTTCTTTCTGCTCGCCGCGTCCGTTCTGATATAAAAATCGCAGCGCGCACCGCTCGGCAAAGGCGCTCCATACCGCATCGACGGTGGGAGAGCGGCGGATCGGTACTTCGTCCACCGTCGTCCTGCCGGTGAGGTAGGCAATTTTGGAGCGAATATCGGCAAGCGGCGCGGCAAAGGTGGAAGAGCCGGCCGCTAGCGTCTGGTCGATGGCGTTGAGTAGGATATCGGCGTCGTCTGCGGTGATGAGGCCGCCTGCAGCAAACGTGTGCTCGCGGTCGATTGTCCACGAGCTTTCCTCGGTCTCCTGCGCACCGGCGGGGCGAACCTCCTTGATTAAGATGCCACGCTCGAGCAGTTTGTCACGATCGCGCCGAAACTTGCGCTTATCCGAGTCGATATTGCCCGAGCCATATCCCAGGTCAGAATCCAAGACGATCTGCTCGGTCGTCAGCGGTTCGGGGGAGCTGTTGAGCACAAAGAAAAGATTGAGGATGCGCTGAGCCGTTTTATCGAAACCGGGCTCCGAATTCCCCTTTTTAATTGTCGCGGTCGCGTCGCTTGCCGTCATAGAGTCCTCGCATGAGAAGGTGGTTTGCTGCCATGATTTTAGTCCGATATGGAGATTAGGCTATATCCTTGTCCGCTCGAGGCGTTAAGATGGCCCGAATTCGGTCGTTTGCGCTCGCTCGGGGTATACTTTCGACTATATACGGTTCTAATGTGCATGCATTGGGCCTATTTGTCGGATTATGGATGTGGAGCGCACATGGCGAACACCCAGAACTATATTAACCACCTGCTGCAGAACACCGGCATTACGCCGGCATGCAGCGAAGAAGAGCGCTTGGCTGCCGAGGATATCGCTCAGATCTTCCGCAACCACGGCTTTGACCCCGAGGTTCAGGAGTTCAATGCCCCGGCGCCCAGTAGATTGGCATTTGCCGTTACCGGTATTCTTGCGTTTGCCGGCGCCCTGCTGATGGGCATCGGCGGCGGTATCGGCTTGGTCGGCACCTTGCTGGCCATTGTCGGCGCCGTTCTTTACGTGCTCGAGCGCACGGGCCACCCCGTGGTTTCGCGCCTGGGCAAGACGGGCGTGAGCCAAAATGTCATCGCCTACCACAAGGCCTCGGGCCCGCTCGCGTCTCCGCGCAACCGCCCGGTGGTCGTTGTCGCACACTACGACTCTCCCCGTGCCGAGCTGCTCGCCCGCGAGCCCTATGCTTCGTATCGTGCGCTCATCGCCAAGCTGTTGCCCGTTGCCACGGTTGCCCCTGCTGCCGTTGCCATCCTGCGTATCCTGCCGCTCCCCGGCGCGCTCAAGGTTCTGCTGTGGATTGTCGCGATCCTCGCTTCCCTCGTTGCACTTGCCAACGCGGCAAACATCATCTCTAACCGCCACGTTCTTCCCTATACGTCCGGCGCGGTGTGCAACAAGTCTTCTGTCGCCGCTATGCTCGGCGTTATGGACAACGTTGCTCCCTTCCAGGGCGAAAACGAGTTTCCCGACGATGTTCCGTTCGATACCTATTTTGGGGAGCAGAAACGTCGTGCCGAGGAAATGGCGCGCGCGGCGGCGGAGTATGCCGCGGCCCAGCAGCAAAACGACTACGGCAACACCATCGAGTACGAAGAGCCTACCTACGCCGAGGACGAGTTCGGTCAGCCGATTGCTCCCGACGCTCAAACCGAGCCCGAACAGGGCGAGGCTTTTGACGAGCAGATTGAGGGCTTTGAGGGTGCGTCTGCCGACGAGACGCTGATTGGCGCCATCGTGCCCGAGGATCAGAATCAGGCTGTCCAGGCCGAAGAGTTCAATGACGAGGTTCCCGCTGCTGAGCCGGCGGAGGAGCCTGCCGCGGCCGAGCCCGAGCCCAAGCTCTATCGCAACGCCGCCGGCAACATTCGCTTTGGTTCGGATGCCATCCGTGCACTCGGAATGCTTCCCGAGTCCTGCACGCTCGATTACGAGGAGGGCGAGGAGCCGACGTTTGAGCCCGAGCCTGCGCCCGTTGTCACTGCGGATGATGAGTCTGCCGCGGTTACCGCTGCCGTTGCCGAGCCCGAGGCGGTGTCCGCGATCGATCCCGCGGCAGGACTGGACATTTTGGCTCCCGCCGCGCCGGCGCAAGACGTTGCGGACGAGTCTGACGACGATTACGTTGAACAGCCGAGGCGTGTGTCTTACGAGAGCGATACTGATTTCTCGGCCGAGATTCCCGCGGCAACGCCCCATGCCGATATTGCATCCGCGTTCTCTTCGATTGGCGCCGGCGCTTCCAACTTCTTTAAGGGTGCGCTTGCAAAGGGCAAGAAATTTGTCGACGATTTCGAGGAGAAGCGCGCTGCCGCACGCGAGGCTGCCGAGCAGGAGGCTATCGCTCAGCAGCAGGCAGCCGAGGCGGCACGTGAGCGCGCGGCGCAAGAGTTCGAGCAGAACGAGGCTATGCAGTCCGGGCCCGTCGACGCTGCCGAAGCTACGACGTCCTTTGAGTCCCAGCAACCGACGTCAGCGGATGTTGTTGAGGCAACAACGTCTTTCGAGGCTCAGCAGCACGTCGATAGCACCATGTCGTTTGATGCCGCGCAGTTCGATTCCACGATAACGTTTGAAAAGCAAGGCACCGCAATTGCCGAGCCCCTTCCTGTTTCCGATGAGCAGGGCGACGCGGCAGACGATGACGAGCCCATTGATGCTGCCGAAATCCAAGATGCCGCCGAGGACGAGTCCGTCGAGGCCAACTCTGACGAAGAGCAATACGCGGCAGCCGATCAAGGTGATTCGACCGAGGTCGAGCAGGAGGAAGTGCCTGCGGTTTCCGAGACTCCCGAGACGGATGAGTCGAGGCCTTACTCCACGCAGATTTTCACCATGCCGACCCCGAGTGGTTCCGGTGCCACGGTTGCCAATGTCGCTCCCACCCAGGACGAAACGGTCGATTCCCTTATGGCCCAGATTTCCTCCCAGGCATCGCCGCGTCCGCAGATGAATGTTCCCGATCCGGCGTCGGCACCGTCGCCTGCACCTTCCTCGTCTCCGCTGGCTCCGGTCCCCGATCCGTCGCTGCCGTCTATGAAGCAGGCAAACGTTGCGTCTCGCACGTCGCTGTTCGACCTTCCCGATCCCTCTGCCCAGGTCAACGACCCCTTTGCTACTGCCCAGGGTCCCGAACCCACATCGGCACCCGTTGCGCCTTCTATGCCCGTTGCGTCGGGCGCGCAGCCGATCGAGACCATTTCGGCTCCCGCCCCGGCGGCACCCAAGTCTCGCAAACGCGGCCTGGGTGGCCTGTTCGGTCGTAAAAGGAAAAACGAGCAGGACAGCATGAGTGATTGGCTGGGCGTCGAAGACGATTACGATGCCAAGAAGTCCGGTCGCGGTATCGGTTCGTGGGATAACTTCGAGGACGATAACGATGGCTGGAAGGGCGGCGCTACGTCTTCCGATGGCGCTTCTTCCGAAGATATGCTCTCGGCTGTCGCCTCTATGGGCGATGATGAGCTGCTCGGTCACGATATCTGGTTTGTGGCAACGGGCGCCTCGGATTGTGATGGCGCCGGCATGAAGGCCTTCTTGGCTTCGCATCGCGATAAACTCCGCGGCGTATTCTTCATCAATCTTGAATCCGTCGGCGCCGGTAGGCTTTCGGTGGTGACGGTCGAGGGCGAACAGCAGCTGCTCAAGGGCGATCGCCGCATCATGAACCTGGTCAGCAAGGTGTGCAAGTCGTTCCATGTCGATTGTGGCGCGCTCGAGATGCCCTATGCCAAGACCGATGCCTATGCCGCGCTCGAGGCGAGCCGCCGAGCCCTCACCATCGCCGGCGTGGACGGCACGCGTCTGGCTTGCGCTCGTACCGAGGACGACCTGCCCCACAATGTCAACCCGACGAACATTGCCACGGTATCCGAGGTCGTGACCGAGGTTATCCGCCGTTCGTAGACGGAGCTCTAAGGAGTCAACGTGTTTTCGTATATTAAGCGCCATTGGCCTGTCTACGTGATTTTGACCTTGATTGCCATTGCGTTAGGATTTGGGGCTGCCTACATCGTGGGTGCAAAGGGCTCGACCCCCGCCTCCGCAATCAGCGAAGAGGTGGAGCAAGAACAGAGTACGGGTGCCGATGGGATTCCTGAGTCCGAGCAGGCAATCGTTGATGGTGGATCTTCGTCTGCAGAGTAGATACGGCGATTTACATGATTGAAAGCGGGCGAGCCGGGGGACTGGCTCGCCCGCTTTTTCATCGCGCTAACGCTTCTTTGGGATTGACCTAAGGCGAGCGAACCATAGGGCTGCGGCACCCGAGGTCAGGAGCGCGGTGATGCAAGCGGCGATGGGAACTGATCCTGTTGCCGGTAGGTCCTGCAGTAGGGTACAGCGTTGAATGACACGGTCCTCGTCATGTGACTCAAGTTTATCGCCGCCGCCGTTGCGGCAAAGATCGACGCGTGCGCTGTTGGTGAGTGCGGTTTGGGGCGTATAAGCCGACGTCGCCTGCATGTGCACGATTGCGCCCCGAGCGTCTGTGCCAAGGATTGCTTTGGCATCGTCAAGGTCGTCGTGCTCATCTTTGAGATCATCGCGGGTCCAAGAATCCGCATCGCTTCGAGTCGTAAAGTCGGCGGCTACCGCACCGTATTCAATTCGAATGCCCGTTACGACGGTATTGGGTGTAAGGTCGAGCTCTTCCGCCTCGAGTGTGGTGGATTCCGTGGTCGAGACATCCGCCTTCCAGAGTCGCCAGCCGTCGTAATCGACGAGGCGACAGTCCTCACCAAGGCTCTCTTTTACTTCGTCGGACTCAAGCCAAGGATTTTCGTGTCCATCGTCAAGTGTCGCGTTCGCCGGTTCATCGACGTCTGTCGAGTCCAACGGCGTCGTGCGATACCACACGTTGCACAGACCGTTGAGGTCGCCGATGGCGACGGGGGTTTCGATTGAGATGAATCTCGCCGTGCCGTCTTTGGCGCACTCAAGATCATCGATAATCGTAAACTCATCAACCCAAGTAGCGGAATCGTTTCGAGCATCGATGGTATAGGAGAAAAGCCCATCACTATTGGTTTGCGTCGTGGCGCGGTTTTTACCATCGCCGTTAGCCAACAGGCCCTTTTCGATAGGTTGGACAAGTTCCTGACGCTTGTCGACCTGCCCCTTGATCTCGATGGGCGCATCCTTCATCGCGACGGATTGGACTTCTCCCGTATCTTTTATTTCAAACGTTATCTCCTCGGCAAGGTCATAGGTCCGCGGAGACATCATTTCGCGCAACGAGTAGGTGCCGGGTGCAAGATGTTCGATGCGGTGCGGCTTGTCGGATGAGGTCCAGGAGTCTATTTCGGTTTTATCGGGACCATATAAGGTGAGCTGTGCACCTTTCACTTCCTGCTCTCCGCTTGCATCGACCTTGGAGATATCAACCTTGGTGTAATCGTCGGATACGTTAAGCCGTGCTTCCACAACGGGTGTTTTCTGGTCGGCATAGATAAGGTCGACGATATGGTGCGTCCGGTCGAGTAAGAAGCCGGTCGGCGCTTGAGTCTCGACAACCTCGTAGCGTGCGGTGCCAGATCCCAGCGGGAGGTCGTCCGCGCGTGCCTCTCCAGTTTCATCCGTCGCGACGGTCGCGACGGTCTCACCGTCGAGCGCGGCAATGCTACCATCGGGGCGCACGATATCACCCGAGGCACGGATCTCAAAGATGGCGCCCGCGAGGCTGCTGCCGTCTACGGCATCGGTTTTAACGATCCTGATGTTTCCGGTCGCGGCGTGGTCATAATACGAGGCGATTGCAATGGGCGTTAGGTTCATGTCGGCGGGTATGTTTACCTCGATCTCTTCACCGACAAGATAGGGCTCTTTGGCCGAGGTTTCGCGTACATAATAGGTGCCCGGCACGAGCGATTCGGGCAGTGTGACGGTGCCGGTCGCGTCAGTCGTAAAGGTGTCCATTACATTATGTGCTGGATACCAGCATGTTTGTGAGACAGGTTTGTGATTGCTGTCGAGGAGTTGGAAGGTGAATCCGGCTAGCGGAACAGAAGCGCCTGTTTGGGCATCGCGTTTTACAATCTGGAGATGCGTCGACAGAGCGTGGTTGTCCACGATATATTGAAGCTCGGCGCCGTCGGAAATCTGATTGGCCCCGACGGTCCATTCCCCTGCACGTTTAAAACCCTCGGGGACGGTTTCCGGAACCTCGCGAACGGTGTAGCCGGCGCGGTCGTATGGGATGGCTCCGTGGACACCGGCGGGTCGCTTGCCTGCGCCGAACCATGCTTCGGGCTGATCTTTGGTGGAGGCAAAGCCATAGATGTTTGTGGTCAGTGTGCCAACAACCTGCTGAGAGCTGTTGCTGACAACCTCAAAGACAACACCTCCCGCCGGCTGCTCCAGGCCGGATTGGTCGCTATTGCCGTAATCCTTGAATTTGGAAATCTCAAGGTCAAACGCAATGGGGATATCGGAAACGCGAGATTCGATCTCGACCACGCCTGAATCGCCGAGCTGGTCGGCTCCAACGGTATAGGTCCAGCTGTCGTTGGATGGCAGGTAGCCCTCGGGGGCTTTTGATTCGTAGATGGTAAAGGTTCCTAAGGGGACATCGGCGAGGGTGGCCCGACCGCTTTCGTCGGTCGTGAGGATCTGTGCCCATCCAGGGGTTGATTGCGACACACACGTGAACTCTGCTCCTGCGAGTGAAGATCCCACCTGGGGGCCGGCATTCGTCGCGGCATCGAGTTTTACGATACGCAGGTTGATGGTGCCGGGCTGTTCATCGATGGCGACCTGCCCGCCGTCATTCCCCGTGGTAAAGGCAATGCGATCGTGGCGGGGGACATAGCCGGTCGGCGCCTTCGTTTCAACTAGGTAGTATGCCGTGTTGGGCAGAAGTGTTGCTTGCGCTTGACCGTTGCTGTCCATCTTGATGGTGCCGACACGCGCGCCGCTGGCGCTCTCAAAAACATCGAACGTTGCCCCGTCAAACTGATAAGTATTGTTTCCGCTGGTAATGGCAGCGTTTGCAGACTGCTTTTGGAAGGAAACAGAGACCGCCGGCAGTACATAGAGCATGTCTTGACGTTTGCTGCCGCCCGATACGGCCCCTAGATAGCGCCGCGCGCGGTGCGGAGCGGCTTTGATGCTTCCTGATTTTGCGCTGTCGTGGAGCCATCGCGCAGCCGCCACGACTTCATTGTCGGCGGTAAAGTGCCCACTCTTGGTTTTGCCCTGAGCGGTCGTGTAGGAGTAGGTGCCGTCGACACGGGTAGTGCCGTTGAGCATCCATACGGCAAGCTGGGTGGCGGCGCGGGCGCGATCGGGTGAAAGATGGTAACCGCCAAACGACGTGGCGGTAGGATATCCGTGACAAACGATTGCCGCGAACTCGTCGTCGAGCCACACCCAGCCTTGATCAAAGTTGAGCCATGGGCCGCCCGGCTTGGTGGGCCCGGGGCGTTCCTGGTTCATGCAGTAGGCAATCGAGGCGTCTTGAGCTTCATACTTGCCGATAAAGAAGGGCCCACAATCATCGCTAATAGTACGGAAGCCGAGCTGGTCGTAGCCATCGACGGCAAATGCGGCTCCCGGTGCCAGGCAGCCGAACAGCAGGAAGAGGAGCAGGAGCAGCGGACCTGTTGCGATTGCGCTGTGGACAGAGTGCGTGGGTGCGTTGGACATGGCTGCTCCTTATCCCTCGTGCGCCGCATGGGGAGGTTGCGACGCGTAGGATGAGGCTACCCCCGAGGTTCATGCGGGTAAGTACCGGAGCCTGACCAAAAGCTTGCCCGATTTCTGACAAATTGGGCTCAAATACAACAATCAAGCAAAAGCGCAGGTAGAAGATGGGGAGAACAGGAGGTCAAAGGTCTTCATCTCCACAATTGACGCGATTTTCAAACGATTCTCCACAGCTAAAACAAGCATCGCCACCCTTGTCTCGAACAAGACAACCGCGTTATACTAGCCAACACACAAGCGGGCATCGCCAAGTGGTAAGGCATCAGCTTCCCAAGCTGACACTCGCGGGTTCGAATCCCGTTGCCCGCTCCAGTTAAGAGCACAAGCACGGCACCATCACGGTGCCGTGCTTTTTTCAATAAAGTGCCGGGACTCGAACCCGACAGGGTGCGAGCGTAAAGCAAACGCGAAGCGTTTGTAGCGAGCAGGCGAAGGCGCCGGCAGGCGCCTGAAGCCGGTGCGGATTTGCGAAGCAAATACGCGGACGTCCCGTTGCCCGCTCCCTCAGCAACGGGAGACGCTGGGACACACGGCTCGACCGGGTCTCCTTCAGTGGTTCCGTGGGCCGGAGCATGCCGACCGCAGCCGGTGCGGATTTGCGAAGCAAATACGCGGACGTCCCGCTGCCCGCTCCAATTCCAAAATGTTAGGTTCATGCCT
>URZR01000002.1 GCA_900552425.1 uncultured Collinsella sp.
TTAGAGGATGAACGTTCTTCGAAACCCGTCATTCAACCAGAGATTTTACATACCCGAAAAAAGCCTCCCGAGCTGTTGCTCAGGAGGCCTTTCGTTTACATGCAATCGGCGCGCTAATTGTTCGCGGTCAGACGCTCGACGTCGTGGGCGATCATGTATTCCTCGTCGGTGGGGATGACCATGACCGTGACGGAAGAGCCGGCGGCGCTGATGACCTGCGGGCCGTTGCCCACGGCCTCGCGGTTCTTGTTGTTGTCGATGCGCACGCCCAGCCACTCAAAGCAGTCGCAGAAGGCCTTGCGGATCGACCAGTCGTTCTCGCCGATGCCGGCGGTAAAGGTGATGGTGTCCACGCCCGCCATGGAAGCGATCATGGAACCGGCCTGCTGCATGGCCTTGTAGGCGAACATATCGAAGGCGAGCAGGCAGCGCTCGTCACCCTCAGAGGCGCGCGTACGGATGTCACGGGCATCGTTGGAGATGCCCGAGATGGCAAGCAGACCGGACTGCTTGTTCATCATGTCGTCGACTTCCTGATAGCTGTAGCCGCCCTCACGCTGGAGGTAGCACACGGTGGCCGGGTCAATGGAACCACAACGGGTGCCCATCATCAGGCCATCGAGCGGCGTGAGGCCCATCGTAGTATCGCGGCACACACCGTCCTCGATGGCGGCAAGCGAAGCACCGTTGCCCAGATGGCACGAAAGCAGACGGTGGCAGCGCGAGCCCAGGATCTCCTTGGCCATCATCCACTCGTAACGGTGGCTCGTACCGTGCGCGCCGTACTTGCGCACGTGATACTTATCGCACACGTCCTTGGGCAGGGCGTAGGTGTAGGCGACCTCGGGCATGGTCATGTGGAACGAGGTGTCGAAGACGGCCACGTTGGGCAGCTCCGGATACTTCTCGCGGCAATACTCAATCGCCGCTGCCTCGCCGTAATTGTGCAGTGGGGCGAGCGGGGCCACCTCAAGGATCTTAGCCATGACCTCATCGTCGACGACCGCGGAATCATCGAAGTGCCAGCCGCCCTGAACGATACGATGACCAATGCCATCAATCGTAAAGTCGGTCTTCTCGAGCTCCTCGAGCACACGAGCGATAGCAGAGCGATGATCGGGGAAGGGGACCTCCTCGGTCTGCTTGGCGCCACCGTTCTCGGAGTGGCCAAAGATGCCCATGTCCGATCCGATACGCTCGCAGTTGCCCTTGGCGAAAACCTCGCGGGTATCGGTATCCAAAAGCTGATATTTAAGGCTTGAGCTGCCGGCGTTGACAACAAGTACGTTCATGAGACTCCTTTGCAGTGCAATACGGTCGACGCAGACCCCTTAAGGCGACCGCATTTTAATAAGAAGTTATCACAACTTGATAAATAGCTATCAAGCATATCGCCCAACGAGCACAAAAGAGGGGCCGAACGGCGCTCGGTCGTCCAGCCCCTCCCCTCTTGCAATTATTTGCCGTTGACGATGCGCTCGACGTCGGAAGCGATCATGAACTCCTCGTCCGTGGGGATGACGAAAATCTTGACCTTGGAATCCTTGGCGGACAGGCACCAAGCGCCGTCGCCGCGCAGGGCGTTGCGGGCATGGTCCATCTTGACGCCCATAAAGGCCAGACGGTCGGCCACGCCAGCGCGGACAGCCGGAGCGTGCTCGCCGATGCCGGCGGTAAAGACCAGGGTGTCCATGCCGCACATGGAAGTAGCCATCTCGGCAGCCTTGGCGGCAATCTTGTAGACAAACATGTCGAAAGCGAGCTGAGCATCGGGGTCACCAGCGGCGGCGAGCTCCTCGACGTTGCGGCAGTCATTGGTCTTGCCACCGGTCACAGCCAAAAGGCCGGACTTTTTGTTCATCATCTCGTCGACCTCGTCGAAGGTGTAGCCGCCCTCGCGCTGCAGGTAGCACACAGTAGCAGGGTCGATGGAGCCGCAGCGGGTGCCCATCATGACGCCGTCGAGCGGCGTCAAGCCCATGGTGGTATCCATGCACTTGCCGTCCTCGATGGCGCACAGGGAGGCACCAGAGCCGATGTGGCACACGACGACCTTGCGGGCCTCGCCGTTGGTCATCTCGGCGACCTTCTTGGAGATGTAGCGATAGCTGGTGCCGTGGGCGCCGTACTTACGGATGTGCAGCTTGTCGCAAACATCCTTGGGAAGGGCGTAGGTCTTGGCGACCTCGGGCATATTGAAGTGGAAAGCGGTGTCGTAGACCGTAACGTTGGGCAGATCGGGATACTGCTCGAGGCAGTACTCGATAACGTTGGCCTCGGGGTTGTTGTGCAGCGGCGCCAGCGGGGCGACCTCGCGGATCTTGGCGAGGACGTCCTCGTCGACGAGGGAGGAATCACCAAAGTACCAACCGCCCTGAACGATACGGTGGCCGATGCCCTCGATCTTGACGCCGTTGGCCTCAAGGTCCTTCAGGACGACTTCGATGGCGACCTTGTGGTCGGGGAACTCGATGTTCTCGGTCACCTTCTTGGAGCCATTGGCAGCATGGGTGAAGGTACCACCGGTAAAGCAGACGCGCTCGCAGGAGCCCTTTGCGGACACCTTATGGGACTTGGTGTCGATGACCTGATACTTAAGGGTCGAAGATCCCGCGTTGACGACCAGAACGTTCATGTGTCTCCCTACTAACAGGCGGTGTGGCGCCGCCAGGTTACATACGCTTCAATAATACCCCTAAACGCGCGCCCTCCCTAAGCGGGAGGTAATATATCAACACTCGAGCGTCGTATTCTTCGAGCGGGAACCGCCGCAATCCTTAGTAAGCTTGAATAACGCCGGAATATAAAGGAGCGCCGAGAGAAGAAGCGCCGCCAATATAGCCGAAGAGACCCCGATAGACGAAACAATCAGCGCGTTGAACGCATAAAACAAGATTGCTCCAACCGAAACCATCAGGCTCTGAACCGAGATGAGGGTACAGCGAAACTGCGCAGGTGCATTGCTCTGAAAAATCGAATATTTAATCGGAGCAAGGAAAACGTACGCGACGGTCTGCAGGATATACAGCAGGGGCAGGAACGAGCGCGGCGTAAAAGGCAGTAGAAAGAACGCGGTCAACAGATACCTCGAGCAGCCCATGATTCGAGCGAAACGTCGACCATCGAGTCTCTGAAGCAACGACGGAACAGCCAGCCCTAGACCAGCAGAGCACAAGAGCTGGACTGCAATCGTCACGCCTGAGGCAACTGAGCCTATCCCCTTCTCGTTTAACATCAACGTGAAGAAATCCTCGAGCGAAACAAAGGCAAACGCCTGCGAAACGTCCATGATATACGCCTCGATGAGACGAGGATTGAACGAGATTGCTTGAGCTATTTGCCGAACGGTCACATGATTCTCCTCCCTGATCGCCTTTGAACCGACGCGGGGTTCGTGAATCAGGGCAACGGCAGCGAGCGTTAAGACCATAGCTACGATATCGCATGAAAGACCAACCCGATAAGCCTGCGCGGCCGAAATCACACCACCAAGGAAAGCCGATATCGCATACGAGGCGTAGAAAACGAAGCGCTCGATAACGTTTAGGGAGACCAAGGCATCCTGAGGGACATTGTCGACATAGATGGCCTCAATAGAGCCGCTGATGCATGCAACACAAATGCCTTTGACAGCAAATGCGGTAACAAGCGCAATCGGCGAATGCACAAAGAGTAGTGCAAGATAGTATGCGATCAGGCCGGCAACACCCAGTAGCCCGCTCATCTTTCTGCCGTAACGGTCTGCAATATATCCGGTGGGTATCTCTGAGGCGAACTTGCTGACCTGATAGGCTAGCAGCATTGCCGAGATGACCGTAAGCGAGAAGCCCTCGTACTCGAGATAGACAGTCAGGAAATAAAGGATCGTGCTGAAGTTCGACAGGAACACGAACAGCATGTAGGGCAGTATGACCTTCCTAAGCATTTACGCCCTCCGGAAGACCAATTTTCCAGGAAATATATCGGTTGAGCATATCGGAGATGTCAGAAAAATACAGGCAGCTCTCATACGTTGAGCAGACAGCGCGTCTCATACGACAGGCACCCCCGCAAACGGGATAAACAGGACATTTCGAACAGGGTCCCTCCATAAGAACAGCCTTGCCGCTAAGCAATCGCTCAGTGTTGTCGAAGTACGAACAGGAATCCTCTTCAACAGTGCCTATTGGAACCGAATTAAAACCGGCTTCATTGCAGTCATAGACGGCCCCCTCTGGGGAAAACAAAAGAACCGATCCGGAAAGACAGTCGCCAAATAGTGGATAATGCGCCTGATCTTCTTCGAATATCTGGTAGAAATAGCTCGCTTGGTTCACTGCGAGTTCTGACAAGGATATGTATCCTTCCAAGCATAGTTCGAGTAATTGCCAGAAAGAAACGGACTTCTCATATGAAGGGTATTCAACCCGGTGAATCTCATATTTAAAGCCAGGATGCCTCCAATAAGGTTGCCGCAGCATATCAATATTATTTTGAGAAACATTTAGACGAACCGAGACGTCTATTCCATTCAACATAGCAGTTTGAATAGAAGATACCACCCGATCATATGTCCCTCCCCCATCGAAAGTCCTTCGGACGCCATCGTGCGCAAAACGGTCGCCATCCAAAGTAACGGTAACGCCGTCTAACACCTCACCGCTCCGCTTTAAAATCGTTAGATAGCAGGGCAATTGAATCCCGTTAGTAATAACTCGAAGACGAAAACCGCTCCTCCTGCAGATATCTACAGCCTCAGCGACCAAGCTCATGTTTTTCGCCAGAAATGGCTCACCGCCATACAGAACAATAACGATTTGAGAAGGATTGATTGCTAATTTAAGAAGTCTATTCAAACGTAATTCTATATTTCTAAGAGAATCCAGCGTCATAGACCGGCATTGATACCCATTTGAAGCTTGAAAACAATAGGAACAGCGCAAGTTGCATTCATGGGTTAGTTGGAGATATACATAACAAGTAGTCTCATGTCCTTTTAGATAGGTGCCCCAGAGCCGAGCTATCGATTCGCGCTGCTCATTATCCCGCGTTTGCAGATGTCCCCGTTTTTCAAGATAAGACAGTTGATGCCTGTCGAGCATTCCCACGGAAATCGAATATTGGTCATCAATAAGACCAGAATCGATAGTATCAAGCGTTCCGCACAGATAATTTGCCAACACCATCTTTCCGTCGCATTCGGAGGCAACAGTGAAATCCGCTTGCACAAACATCAGCAGTGTCCCCCATCACAACGAGAAGGGCAATGACGATGCACTTCATAATTCAAAATTGAATGAAAATCCGGACACGTTATAGAGCCCTCCCTTAATTCAGATAGAGTAAGTTTTCCAGTGCAGCCGCCACCGCAAACATATCTATAGCGACAGACTCGACAGCCGTTCATTTGAAGCACAGAACGACTCTGATAATATGACAGCAACTTCTCGTCCCATGCTGTCGCACCGTGGTCGTCGAAACCAACAGCTCGAGACCGGTCGCCCATAGCCCACCAGCATTTATAAACATGGCCAAATTGATCGTATATAAATTGATTGCTCATTGCGCTGCATGTCTTAATTTTTGGATGGAAGACGCCGTCATTAAATATCGATTCGACTAACTTTCTCCCGTGATACTCAATGAGGAGATTCTTAAGACCAGAGTTTTCGTCCTTCAGCTTCTCAAGATATTTAATTCCCTCAAGCTCATCAAGCACGTTATCACTTTGACAGCAGCCTTCCTGTTGCATAAGGTAGACATAAAAAAGCACAGGGTCAAACCTCTGAATTAGAGGTTCTATTTCAGTCAACGAGCCAATATTGAGTTTCGTCGCATTAATCCTCACTCGTAAATTGAGCTCGAGACCATTTAGCAGCTCAATCGAGTGAACAATACGATTGAAAGTCGGCCTACCGTCAATGGCAACCCTAATTGAATCATGTATCTTCTGGGCACCATCTAATGTAATTTGTATATCATCAATAACAGAGACGTAATTTGAGATTAGCGGCAAATACTCTGGAACAGCAAGCGCATTCGTAACGAATGAAACCTTAAAGCTCCTTTTTTCGCACCCTATGAGGATTTTTTCAATTGTGCGAAACGTAAAACCTTGCAGAGGTTCACCACCGGTGATTGTCACCAGTACTCTGGATGCATCAAATTCCCCATAACGCTTCTTAAACTTAAGAAGAACTTTGGCTGCAAACGAGAAAAAAGAATCAACGTCTAATTCAATTTCTTTGTTATGCCGGATATTGCGCGAAATGCTAGCCCTTTCAAAACAATAGTAGCAATCAAGATTACACGAATAGGTTGGGACTACAATAAAATTTGGCGTTTCTTTAACCGACTCCCGCGCCAACCGTCTATCGACTCCCTGAACAAACTGGTCGCGTGCCATTTCGGAAACAAAGATATAGCCACGCTTGTTTAGTTGGGCGAGCGTATTGGAGTCAAGCTCGTCAAAGCAACCAGAGCGAACAGCACGCGCGATAGATGCATTCACAATGTCGGCGTTTCCATTTATCAAATTAATTAAAACAGAATCATTCTCGTCCAGATTGATGAGCTCGAGTTCATTCAATTTTGCCAATGCCATTGAATCCCCTCCAAAAAAGGCGGCTCAGAGAGCCGCCCTCGCTTTGAAAATTAAGCTTTGCAAGCGTTATACATGCAGACAACGCGTTCAGAGCTCACATCGGCATTCGTTTTATTAAGGGGAGTCATATGTATACCTTTCTATCCTGTCATCAGAACATGGCGATCGCTTGAATAGAAAAGTAGCCCGAAAATTGTCAACCAGAAGAAAGAGACCGACAAATTATATTTACCCGGCATCTATCTAATGCCGCATAGAGTTTTCATAAGATGCCAAAACACAGTACGGTGTCTTTCCGTCCATTCATTTTTCCTAAAACAGAAATAAACGGGAAGGTAGAGTTCTCTAGATGCCCTAATGTCGAACTCCAATATTGACGAGTTTTCTGCACAGATCCGGGAACCAGAAAACGCGAGTATTCTTCCCCCTGAATTTAGAAAACGGCATTGCTCCGAAATCGAATACTCCACGTCACGAAATTTCAAATCATGAAGTTGAGTTTCCGGACACTTTGATAGGGCAGTCAAACAAGGCCCCAAGTTAATGGGAACGGCGACCCTACTGTCGAAGAGATCTTCAATTCGAACCAAGCGAGATAAAGAAGGGTGATCGGAGCGGGCAAGCACCTTAAGGCTCTTCTCTCCGAGATTTTTGTAGTTCAAGCTGCCGTCGCGAGGTTCTTCAAACGAAACGGCGGCATCTGAGATACCCATCATCAATGATTCAAAGCATGCAGCGCTCGGCTGATGCCAGACGTCTAGGTGAATCTCAGAATGCTCCTCTACGAACTTATCGTAGCAATCGTCAGAAAACAGCTCGCCCCTACCGTGCAGGCAAGGAACGTAAAGTCGAAAATGGCCGTCAGGAGAAACGCCCCGAACATCTTGGTTGGCAAAATGCCTGAGCCCATCAATCTGGTTCAGAACATCCTGAGCACGGCGAGCGAATTCTCTTCCCTCTGAGGTGGGGACGATCTCACGCCCCGCGCGATCAATCAGCTCAACGCCCAGTTCGGATTCAAGTTTTTTAATTGCGACCGAGACGGCCTGCGGCGTTACATGAAGCATAGAGGCCGCCCGGCGAACACCGCCCAGCCTTACAACGGCATCGAGGTACTCCAATTGCGACAAGTTCATCAAACAATCCTTAACTCGATTTCAAGGAGTATCGTAGGTCCGCCGCGACCTGGCTACTCACATGGACTCGAATTGTCACCGGCTCGCAACAAAAAAACGAACCGGGAGACGCCCGCTCAAACAGGCATCTCCGGGCCGCCATCAAAGAAAAAAGCTGATTTCAACCGTCAACGAAATCGGCGTGCTACGCGTCCTCAGATGAGGTTCTCGCCCAGGTTCTTGCCGCCGAGGACGTGCATGTGGAAGTGCATGACGGTCTGGCCGGCGTTGACGCCCTTGTTGGAGATGACGCGGAAACCGTCCTCCAGGCCCTTGGCCTTGGCGACCTCCTGGATGGCGTGAGCCATGGCGCCCATGGTCTCGGCAGGCACGTTGTCGGCGATGTCGCTGTAGTGCTTCTTGGGGATCACGAGCGTGTGGACCGGCGCCTGGGGGTTGAGGTCGTCGAAGGCGATGACCTGATCGTCCTCATAGACAACGGTCGAGGGGATCTCGTGGTTGGCGATTTTGCAGAAGATGCAATCACACATGGTTGGTTCCTTTCTCACAGACCAAGGTAATTATATTTGGTCGAGATGGTTAGAACGAGAGACTGTCGTTGGTGTTGGCGGCTTCGCCGTCGGCGAGCACGTCGTTGCCGTCGACGTCCTTAAGGAGCACCGAGACCTTCTGCTCGGCATCGGACAGGCGGGTGCGCAGGCTCTTGAGGAGCTCGACGCCGCGGGTGTAGCTCTCGAGCGACTCCTCGAGCTCCATATCGCCCGACTCCAGGCTGCGGATGATGAGCTCCAACTCCTGCGAGGCCTGCTTGTACGTAAGCTGCTCGACCGGGGTCTTCTCTGCCATATCTGTTTCCTTTCCTAAAGGTTTATCGCTATGAAATGCGGCTTACTCGACCGTATCGACCGTTGCCGCCACGTTGCCGTCTGCCATGCGCACGCGAATGGCATCGCCGGGCTTAAAGGTCTTGGCGCTCGTAGCCACACCGTCATCGCTGTACGCGATGGAGTAACCGCGGGCAAGCACCTTGAGCGGCGACAGGGCATCGAGCGAAGCCGCTGCACGGCCCAAGTCGGACGCTGACTTGTTGAGCATTGTGCGCCCCTGATGCTCCAGACGGGAACTCGCAAGCGTGAGCGCATGGCGTTTGCCATCGAGCCCCGAGGTACTTGCGATCAAGCGCTCGGGCAGACGCTCGAAGTTGGAGCGGAAGGCCCCAACCGAACGCGTTATGGCGCCCGACAGTCGATCGGCAGTCAGCGCAAGCTCAGACTCGCGACGCTCGACCATAAACGTTGGATCGTTGAGGCACGGGCGGCATGCGGCTGCATCGAGCGCGTCGCCCAAGCGAGCCGTATAGGTATCCCAGGCACGGCGACCGCGCTGATCGAGCATCTCCAGGTCGACCTGGGCCGACCCAATCATCGAAGCCATCGCGGCGCCCAGACGCTGATGGCGCGTCTCGAGCACGTCGGCCAACTCCGTCATAGCCGGCGCCACCGATTCTGCCGCTGCCGTTGGCGTGGAGGCGCGGCGGTCGCTCACCATGTCGCAGATCGAGGTATCGGGCTCATGCCCAATGCCCGTCACCACAGGCACGGGGCAAGCCGCCACCGCACGGGCAAGCTCCTCGTCATTAAAGGTCATGAGGTCCTCGAAGGAACCGCCGCCACGCACGAGCAAAATGCAATCGGGCGCCGGCGTAATGGCAGCGGCGCGGCGCAAACCTTCAATAAGCTCTGCCGGCGCACCCTCGCCCTGGACCTTTGCGCCCACGCAAACAAGCTCGACGAGCGGGTTGCGACGGCGCAGCGTACGCTTGACGTCGTCGATTACGGCGCCCGAAAGCGAGGTGACGACCGCCACACGCGAGCAAAACACCGGAATGCGACGTTTGCGCGCCTCGTCCATCAGGCCCTCGCGACGCAGCTTTTCGGCCAACTGAGCCACCTGCTGACGCAGCAAGCCCTCCCCCGCCAGCGAGAACGAGCGGGCGACGAAGCTCATACGACCCGTGGGCTTGTAAAGATTGAAGCTGCCCTTAAAGCTCACCTGCATGCCGTCGCGCAGATCGAAGGTGCGCTTAAGGTAGGCGCCCTTCCAGATGATGCAGTCGACGGCCGCCGAGTCGTCCTTGATTTGGAAGTAGCAGTGGCCGCTTCGGGCATTGGGACCGCGGAAACCCGTGACCTCACCCAAAACGCTCAGCTGCGGAATGGCATCGAGCGCGCCGGCGGCGATCTCCACCGCTTGGCTCACGCTGAGCTCTTTGCGCTCTTGCTCGTCCGATCCGTCGAACTCGGCGGAAACGGTATTGCCGGTCAGATTCCAGCCTGCCACGCAGCCTCCTTTCGTTATCGCGCACAGAGGCTCCGGCCCCGTGCATATTTAAGTCCAACACATAGTACAGCGCCGCGTGGACACGAATCCCCGCGGCGCCTGCCTGTCCTATTTGTTATCGGTTGGAGTTTCTGTTGTAGCGAGCCATCAGGTAGAGCAGTTGAATGATCGAGGTGAGCGCCGCCGCCACGTAGGTGAGCGCGGCCGCCGTCAGCACCTTCTTGGCACCGTTGATCTGCTTGGAGCTCATGCCCGACTGCTCGATATACGCCACAGCGCGGCGACTGGCATCGATCTCGACCGGCAGCGTAACCAGCTGGAACAGCACGCTAAACGAGAAGAAAACCAGCGCGAGGGTCGTGAGCCCCGCGATGTTCATGAACAGGCCCATGAGCAGAACGATCGTCCAGGTGTTCTGGGTAAAGTTGACGACTGGGACCAAAGCGGTACGTACCTTCATCATGGCATAACCACTTTGACGCTGGGCGGCATGGCCCGCCTCGTGGCAGGCGACGGCAACGCTTGCGACCGACCCGCCCGAACGGTTGGCATCCGACAGATACAGGTTGTTGTCCTGCGGGTTGTAATGATCGGTGAGCTCGCCGGCAACGCCCTTGATGCCCACGGCACTACAACCGTTGGCGTCGAGCATGCGGCGAGCGACCGTGGCACCCGTATCGCCGTCCGAGCGAACCTTGGACCACGTCTTGTACGTCGAATTGATATAGTTCTGTGCGGCAAGGCCAAGCACCGTGCAGACAAGAACAACCAGCAGGTACAGCGGGTCAATGCCAAAGCCGTATCCATAGTAATAAGGCATGCGAATTCCTCCGAATCGAGTTACACGTTGGAGGCATTCTACCCACTCGCCCAGCTAACGAGACATCGTCGATGTTTTGGCAATGTCAGCGAAAACGGCCGAGAGCGAGCAAGGTGACGTGAAAGAGAAGCGACGCGTACTTTGGTACGCGAGCGACGATTGAACGTCAGATTGCCGCTCTCGGTCGTTTGCAGCGTCGAGCTGTTACGCGGTTTGGTAAAACCGCGTAACTATATACCTATAACAACTCAATCTTTCCGTCCTTCACGGTGAGTCCCATATTGCCCGAGAGCAAATCGTCCAGGCGCGAGCCCACGAGCTCAAAGCGCCAGCCTTCGCGCAGGGGGCTCTGCTCGGGATGCTCAATATAGTCGGCCAGGTCATCGCGCGAGGCAATGACCGAGGTCGCCACGCCCGAGCGCTCGGCAACCAGGCGAATGAGCGCATACATCAGGTCCGTCACGCTCTCCAACTCCGGCGAAATCTGACGGTGCCCGCGCACCATGAGCGGCAGGCGATCGTGTGGGCAGCTCGCACCGCGCTTAATGGCCATGAGCGCGCCGTCCACGTCGCGCTCCCCCAGCTGGTCGGTACCGCGAATGCTGCGGAACTCCTCAACACGAACGGGATTACGTTTAACCAGGGCCAGCAGCGTATCGTCGGACATGACCCACTTGCGCGGGATGTTGCGGCGCTCGGCGCGGTCCTCGCGCCAAGCGGCAAGCTCGCGCGCAATGCCCAGCTGATGGCGGCTGCAGGAGTTGATGCGCTTGACCTTGCGGAATGCCTCGTGACGATCGGCGCGATAGTGCGACTCGTCGGCCAGCGGACGCAACTCATCGAGCACCCAGTCCACCCGGCCCAGCTCGCGCAGGCGACTCATCATCTCGGTATAGGCAACGATCAGGTACTTGACGTCATCGATCGCGTACTCGATCTGCTTATCGGTCAGCGGGCGGCGCGACCAATCGGTCAGTGACTCGGTCTTGGGCAACGAGACGCCGCAAAACGTCTGCACAAGCGCGCCGTAGGAAATCTGCTGGCGCTCGCCCAAAAAGGCGGCGGCCACCTGCGTGTCAAAAATGGGACGCGGCAGCACACCCACGGTATGGAGCATAACCTCCATATCCTGCGAGCACGCGTGGAAGACCTTGGTCACGCTCTCGTCGGCCATAAGCTCGGCCAGCGGCGACAGGTCGTCGATCACCAGAGGATCGACCGCGACGCTCTCGGCAGGGGTGGCAATCTGGACCAAGCACAGGCGCGGGTGGAACGTGCGCTCGCGCAAAAACTCGGTATCGACGGCAATCGCGTCGAACTCGCGGGCGCGCTGGCAAAAGTCGAGTAAAGCCTGATGTGTGGAAATGTACATATCAACCCATCGAATAAGGTTAGGCCCGAAAAACACGGGTAGGATATCGGCATTGCCCTACAACTATACTCGGTTAGTCACAGAACGGGAACGTAAGTATGCGCTGCCTTATCATCCACAATCCGGCATCGGGTCCCAGCTCAGATGAAATCTACGCATTCACGCACGCCCTTGCACAGGGCGGCGACGAGGTCGTGATGCGCTTTATCGGCGATGGCATGGAACCCGAGGACGCCGTGGCAGACGTGCGCGAGTTTGATCGCGTGGTGATTTCGGGCGGCGACGGCACCGTCTCCAACGTGCTCGACCAAATGCGCGGATGCGGCGTCCCCACGCTCGTCTTCCCCTCCGGCACGGCCTGCCTGTTCTTCAACAACATTGGCAATGCCCCCGAGGCCGCGGCGCTCGCCAAGGCCTGCCGCGTCGGCCGTACCGTCAAGGCGGACATGGGCGAGCTCTTTTGGCTCGACGAGAACGGCAACGAGAGGCGCCACGGCTTTATCATCATCGCCGGCTCGGGCTTCGACGCCGAGATCATGATGAAGGCCGCCCCCGCCAAAAACGACATCGGCGAGATCGCCTATTTCCTGTCGGCGCTCGCCACACCCAACCCCACGGTGGCGCACTTTACGATTGAGCATGACGGCATTGTCGAGGAGCTCGATGGCATCTGCTGCATGGCCGGCAACACCTCGGTCATTCAAAACGACATCAACCTGTTCCCCGATTGCCGCATGAACGACGGCATGGTCGACATCGCGGTCATCGAGCCCGTAAAAACCGTCCAGCTCCTGCCCACCGTGATCACCGCTGCACTCGACCCCGCCGGCAAGGTGCTCGGCCGTCCGCAGTTCAAGATCATCCAGACCAAGGAAGCCAAGATCACCTGCACCCCGTCACTGGGCATGCAGTTCGATGGCGAAATCATCTCCAGCAACTCGGGCGTCTTTGGAGCCCGCGCACTTCCGCAATGCCTCGACCTCATCGTCGACGAATTCTCCCCGCTCGGAAAATAGGAGGACCCCATGAACGACAACCCCCTGATTGGCTTTATCGTCATCGTCTTGGCCATGCTCGTCGGCTATGCGATTAACGTGATCCACCGCCGGAAGAAGTAATTCCACATTGGTATGATATTCATCCAATTATCGTCTCCCCCGTTGTTTATGCATTTGCCAGACAGCGGGGGATTTTTCTTTGTGCCCTGTGCAAGGCGCTTTATTCAGGTACAGTAATTGCAGGGCGTCTTTATTTAAATAAAGCTAGATAATGAGTATTCTTGTCCGCTCATCGCATATTTTAGGACGCTCATCGAGTATTTCATCGAAATAGATGAATACTATTTAGACTTCCGATAGGCTAATAGATGTATTTATTAGCTGAAATCCTGCACGGTTCCGCGGGGTTTCAACGGTTGGGAGGGATCATGAGGTTTACTCATCCTGTCAACACGCTCAAAAAGCTCGGCTGCGGCCTTGCGTTTGGAGCAGCGGCCATCATGGCCATGCCGACTTCGGCGCTCGCCTGCACCCAGATCTACATGGGCAGCAAGCTTACGGCAGACGGCAACACGTACTACGGCCGTTCCGAGGACTTCGGTCCGCGCTATGTCAAGCACTTTGGCATTGAGCCCGCACACAAGGACGGCAACGAGTACACCTCGGTCGAGTCCGGTTTTGAGTACAAGTCCAAGGGCGCAACCTACCGCTATACCTTCGTTCGCGACAACCCCTCGCAGTGGGAAGATCGCTACGACGCATATTCCGAGGCCGGCATCAACGAGAAGGGCGTTTCCTGCTCTGCCACGCTGAGCACCTCCTATAACGAGAAGGCCGAAGAGGCCGACCCCATCACCGAGGAGACCGGCATCGGCGAGTACAACTACGCTAGCGTCATTCTGGGCGAGAGTGCCACGGCCCGCGAGGGCGTCGAGCTCATCGGCAGCCTGATCGACGAACAGGGCGTCTGCTCCAACGACCAGATCATCATCGCCGACAGCACCGAGACCTGGCTGTTCGCCGCGCTTTCCGGCCATCAGTGGATTGCTATGAAGCTCGCCGACGACATCGCCTCGCTTAACCCCAACATCGGCAACCTCACCTATAACGTCGACCTCGATGACACCGAGAACTGTCTCCATTCCGAGGGCATCGAGTCCATGCCTAAGGAGAAGGGCTTTGCCGAATACACCGACGGCAAGTTCGACGTCGCCAAGACCTACGGCGAGGAGATTAGCGAGGCCGGTATGCACCAGTGGTCGCGCTATGTCCAGGGCCGCGATTACTTCATGGCCCCGCTGGCCGAAGGCACCGACTACGAGATCGTGAAGGACGAGCGTGAAGACGCTCGTGCCACGACCGGTGCCCTGGTCCACGAGATGCAGCCGCTGTTCTTCCAGCCCGGCAAGTCCGACTGGAACACCTTCGAGATGATCCGTTCCTTCGCCGCTCGCGGCGAAAATGTCGCCGGCCTCAACGCCAACACCGACGGCGCCTATGCCATCGGCTCCAACCGCAACACCGAGATCCACACCTTCCAGATCCGTCACGGCATGGATCCCGAGATCGCGACCATCCAGTGGGAGATGCTCTCCAACGCCGAGTTCTCCGTCGCTATCCCCCTCTACTCCGCACTGCTCACCGAGGTCAGCCCCTACTTTAGCGATCAGGATGTCTCCTTCGATCACTGCGAAGAGGAAGACGTCGTGAACAATGAGGAGCCCAAGAACTCCATCAACTACGTCCTCATGGACATCAACACGCTCGCCTATGAGAACCGCGACCACTGCGCTACCGGCGTCCGCGCCTACCTCGACGCCCTGCAGAAGGAGCTCATCGAGCAGAACCTGACCGTCGACGAGGCCATGCAGGCCGCCGAGGGCACCGAGGCCCGCACCGCCCTGGCCAACAAGGCCGGCAAGGCTGCCACCAAAAACACCTACCTCAAGTGCAAGGCCATGCTCGAGGAGATGCGTGACTACCTTAAGGAGGGCGACTTCTCCGAGGAGTTCGTCCCGAGTGACTACGATGCCGACAACGACTGCCTGGTCGAGTCCATCACCTACGCCGACGAGGCCCTCTCCGATGAGGACGTTGCCGAGCCCGAGGTTGAGGAAGAGGCAACCGAGGAGAAGTCCGAGGGCAACAACATGGCCGCCATGGCCGTTGGCGCCGTCGTCATCATCGGTGTCTGCGGCTTCGTGCTCTATCGTCGCAAGAAGGCATAAGAACCCCCACCTTAAGGCGCGGGTGGGATGGCCAAGGTCGCCCGCCCGCCCAGCCGCCCATTCGACCGGCAGGAAACGCCGCTGAAATCTTTTCAAAAAAGATTTCCCCGCACACACTTTGCTGTGCTATAGTGCAGCGCAACAGCAACTAGGTGCGACCGCGCCATGGCATCACGAAAGGAGCCACCAACATGAAGAACACGATGAAGTCTCTCAACAACTGGTGGTGGCGTGATGCGAATACGATCGGTCGACAGTGAGTCCCTCACGCCTGTTTTGCGCTCTAGGTGATTAGAAGGCCTCCGGTTTCGACCGGGGGCCTTTTTCTATCTCGAGCCCAATCGCATTCGCATCACGCGCCTCCGCTTTCTTCTCTTGCACTTCCCTTCCGAAAGGATTTTCACCATGTCTCAGAACACCACCACCGCCCAGCCCCGCACCGTCCAGACCGCCGACCGCGGCAAACTCGACGTCCGCGCCCTCGTCTTGCTCGCCATCCTGCTTGCTGCCGGCTTCATCCTCAACTTCACCGTCGGCAAGGCCATCTCCGGCATCTCGGGCGGCATGATCAGCCCCGAGTTCATTATCTCGGCCTTCTGCCTCACTATCCTGGTCGTTCGTCCCAACATTGGCCAGGCGCTCGTTATCGGCCTGATCTCGGCCGCCGTGATCCAGATCACCACCACCTCGCCGTTCGTCGATTTTGCCGCCGAGGGCATCGCCGCCATGCTCATGGCCGTCATTGTCAACGCTGCTGCCAAGGACGGCCAGGTTAAGCCTGCCGTCGCCATCGTCGCAACCTTCGTGACCACCTTTGTCTCGGGCGTCATCTTCATGGTCATCAAGATGGCCATGCTCGGCGTGGTGGGCGAGCTCGCCGCTGCCATGCTGCCCGTCGTCGCTATGACCGCCGTCTTTAACGCCATCCTGGTTGGCGCTCTCTATCTGCCCATCCAGAAGGCCCTGAAGCTCAACTAACCTGCTCGGCTTTACGAGCCACCCCATCTTGGCGTTCATTCGTCGCTCGCGTACCCAAGTACGCTTCGCTCCTCTTTCGGGGCAATCTCGGGCACCTCAGCGCACCTTTAAGATGACGCTGTTCACGACTAAACTGTCAGATAATCTCAATCGATAAGGAGTACACCCATGCGTTACACAATCAAGACTTCCGGCCTCATGTGCGGCCACTGCGACGCCACCGTCGAGACGGCGTTGCTCAACGTTGCCGGCGTGACCGACGCCGATGCCGATCACGAGACTCAGACCGTCCAGGTGGAGTGCGCCGACACCGTGACCGCCGAGCAGCTCGCCGCCGCTGTCGAGGCCGCGGGTGAGAAGTTCCACGCCCTTTCGGTGACCGCCGCGTAACGCCCCGCACGTACCCCCCCCGACCAGAAACGAGGACCCGCCATGATGGCAGACCACAAATCGGTAACCCGCATGCTCAAGACGGCACGCGGCCAGATCGACGGCATCTTGCGGATGGTCGATGAGGACCGTTACTGCGTCGATATTTCCACGCAGCTCATGGCAACGCAGGCGCTCATTGCGCGCATCAACGCCGACGTGCTCAAGGCGCATATCGAGGGCTGCGTGACTTCGGCAATCGAATCGGGCGACGAAGACCTCAAGGCCGCCAAGCTCGCCGAGATCGAACGCGTCGTCGACAAGCTCTCCAAGTAATTGGGGCATTGGGGACGGACTGCTTTGCACCTTCTTGGTGCATCGGGGACAGGTATGTTTGCACCACCTTGGTGCAGATTGACCTGTCCCCCTTGCTCTAAATCGGGTATAAAGGCGTGCAGCATATCGAACGAAAGGCAATTTGCATGAATGACTTTATGAAGGGCCGCAATGGCGCCGATGAGCTCACCATCGTTATGGGCTTTGTCGGCATCGTCATCGCGATGATCGGATCGATAGCCCATATCCAATGGCTCAGCTGGATTGCCATCGCCGTAATCGTGATTGGCGTGCTGCGCGGCCTGTCCAAAAACATCGACGCACGTCGCAAGGAAAACGCGGCCTTTGTCGCCGCGACCGCTAACGTCCCCGGCCTGGGCAAGTTCGTCGCGAGCTTGGGTAGCGGCGCCGCGGCTGCCAACGCCTCGCGCACGGCCGGTACCAGCAAGGAAGACTTTGAGCGTGCCAAGCGCACGGCCAAGAAGATGTGGAAGGGTCGCAAGACCACAGCATACCTCAAGTGCCCCAACTGCGGCCAGATGCTCTCCGTCCCCAAGGGCAAAGGCAAGATCCGCGTCACCTGCCCCAAGTGCCACGCCAAGATGGAAACCCGCTCCTAACGCCCGCACGCGGGACAAATTAATCAGGTTTGTTTGTCCCAAATCTTAAGTATTTGTTCGATAAAAAAGCCGAGGCCTCGTGTTGAGACCTCGGCTTTTTGTATGCGGCAACGGAGCTGTCCCTTTGTCTCGTCTACGCCACGCCGTCGCGGGCCAGCTCCTCGGCCAGCGCTTCGGCAGGCATGGCCATAATCGCGTCGAGCTCGGCGTCCACCTCGGGAATACGCTTCACCTTGAGCTTGCGTACCAGATCACCGCGACACATCACATGCGTCGGCTCACGCAGAGTGCACAGATCATCGAGCGGATTCTTGCGCGTCACCAGGATATCGGCGGCCTTGCCGCACTCGATCGTACCGGTCTCGCCGCCCAGCCCCAGGAGCTCGGCATTGACCTGCGTGGCCGTATGCAGCGCAAAGGCGTTGCTCACGCCCACGTACTTGGCAAAATAGACCACCTCGCGCCACATGTCGTACTGCGTCACGAACGGGCAGCTTGAGTCCGTGCCCAAGCCCACCTTAACGCCGGCATTCAGCGCCGCACGGGCACTCTCGATAATGCCCGAGCACACGATGTCGCCGTTCTTCTTTTGCGTATCGGTCGAATGGGTCTTTTCCGGGTCGAGCAATACAAACGGTAGCGCCGGGCTGATCGTGCAGGTAACGCTGGGCACACGTCCCTCGAGCTGCGTGCCCGCGGCGCCACGGTACAGCTCCAGGATCTCGGGCGTCATCGGGGCACCGTGCTCGATCGTATCGACACCGGCCTCAAGCGCGGCCTTCACGCCCTCGGTGCTCTCGACATGAGCCATAACCGGCAGGCCCACCTCGTGCGCCGCCTTGCACGCCGCCGCGGCAACCTCCACCGGCATACGCAGCACGCCCGGCTCGCCCACCTCGGTCGCATCGAACACACCGCCCGTTACGAACAGCTTAATGACGTCGGCGCCGCGCGCATACAGGTCTCGCACCTGCTCGGCTGCCTCAACGGGGCTGTTGGCCACCTGGGCGAACAAGCCCGCGCCATGGCCGCCCGGCACCGTGACGCCCGTTCCCGGCGCTACCAGGCGCGGGCCCTGATACTTGCCGGCGTCGATAGCGTCGCGCACGGCAATGTCGGCAAACAACGGGTCGCCCGCGCCGCGCACCGTGGTCACGCCGCTTGCCAGCTGCTGCTGGGCACTGCCCTTGAGGATGCGGCGGACGATGGCACGGCCCACGGGATTATCGAGTTTCTTCATCAGCGCTCCCGCATCGCCGGCCGAGACAGGCTTGCCCGAGCCGCACAGGTGCACGTGCATATTGATGAGACCGGGCATGAGATACGCACCACCCAGGTCGATAACCTCGGCGCCCGCGGGCGCCTGCGCCACAGCACTCGGCCCCATCCAGGTGATGATGCCGCGCTCAACAGTCACGGCCATATCGGGTTGCGGCTCCATATGTTCCGAACCATCCAGAATGGTCGCATTGATAAACAACGTGGGACGATCGGTAGTCGCCATATCGAGCTCCTCCCTCACGATTAACATGAACATTTGTCCATTATCACCTAGTCCCGCTGGATTGCTGCAGACGCATCGGTTAACGGAAGGAAGAGAGGATGTGGGGGACGGAATACGTTGCAGTCCCATCCCAGCGGCACTAGGGAAATCTCTCGATCTATAACAGGTACAGGGTTATTGGGCCCCCTGATGTTACAGATCGAGACATTCGAATTCCCCTAAGGAGATAATCTCAATCTGTAACAGTTACTCGGCAAAAATGGCTGCAGATGTTACAGATTGAGACAAAACAGTAAGGCATGCCGTTGCATCGGTCAAAACCACCACGAAGGTGCCTGTGAACCTGTCCTTTTTTGGTAGGTAGAATAACCCATAAGGTAAGTATGTTTCTGAGTTATTTCGTGTTGACCCATCTGAGCGGGATAGGGTATAACTCTACTCAACCGCTAGGGATTTTATTGAGAAAGGTGTTCTCCCATGAGCAAGAACCTCTCCCAGCAGGTCGTTCTCGACCGCCGCGGCTTTGTCGCCGCCACCTTCGCAACCGTCGCCGGCCTTGGTCTTGCCGGCTGCTCTGACACCAGCGCCGAGGCTGACAAGGGTTCCGCCGCCGGCTCCTCCAAGAGCTCCGAAGATACCGAGGCTTCCACCACGCTCGACGCCAAGGCATTCGACAAGCTCGTCGACAACGGCCCCAAGGCCGATGACGACGCCATCGCCGCCAGCGCCTGGGCGACGGCCGTCAAGGACGCCGGTGTCTTTAAGATCGGTGGCGTTCAGACCTCCACACTTTTCTCCCTCCTCAACGAGAAAGACGGTCAGACCCGCGGCTTCGACGCCGGCATCGCGCAGCTTCTGTCCAACTACATTCTGGGCGAGAACAAGGTCGAGATCACCCAGGTGACCTCGGACACGCGCGAGTCCGTCCTGCAGAACGGCCAGGTCGACGCTGTCTTTGCCACCTACACCATCACTGACGAGCGCAAGAAGCTCGTCTCCTTCGCCGGCCCCTACTACTACACCCAGCAGGCTATCCTGGTGCTCGCCGATAACGACGACATCAAGAGCGTCGACGACCTGGCCGACAAGAACGTTGCCGTCCAGTCCGGCTCCAACGGCCCCGCCATCCTGGAGGAGTTCGCCCCCAAGGCCAGCCAGCAGGAGTTCAAGACCGACGAGGAGGCCCGCCAGGCACTCCAGCAGGGCCGCGTTGACGCCTATGTCATCGATAACAACATGCAGCAGAGCGCCCTGGTCCGCGAGCCCGGTAAGTACAAGATCGCCGGCAAGCCCTTCGGCAGCAAGGAACCCTATGGCATCGGCCTGCCGCTCGATTCCGACGGCGTCGCCTTTGTCAACGACTTCCTTAAGAAGATCGAGGACGACGGCACCTGGACCGAGCTGTGGCAGATCTGCATTGGCGACCGTACGGGCGACACCAATGTTCCCGAGCTGCCCGAGATCGGCGCCTAGGCAGCAAGCCTGGTAACGGCCGCAACGAAACCATATGGAAACGCACGATGCGCTTTATTGCGGTAAACTGTTTCCTCACAGAGTTGTCGGGGCTTCCGTACATACGGAAGCCCCTTTCCTTACCGGCAGGAGGTCCGCATGAGTCTCTCCGAGCTCTGGTCGCTCTATGGCCAGAACTATATCGACGCGCTGCTAGCAACCTGGGGCATGACGCTTGAGTCGTTTGCCATCGCCATGGTGCTGGCCGTCGCCGTCACCGTGATGCGCGTGTCGCCGCTCAAGCCGCTGCGCGTCTTTGGCGACCTGTATGTCCAGGTCTTCCGTAACATCCCCGGCATCGCGCTGCTCATTATCGTCGTCTATGCGCTGCCCCCGCTCAAGGTCGTCCTGCCCTACCGCACCTGCGTCATCGTCGCCACAGTGCTCTTGGGTTCTGCCTTTGGCTCCGAGAACTTTATGAGTGGCATCAACACCGTTGGCGTCGGTCAGGTCGAAGCCGCACGTTCGCTCGGCATGAGCTTCAATCGTATCCTCGCCAAGATCGTGATTCCGCAGGCGCTGCGCTCGAGCGTGCTGCCCATGACCAACCTCTTTATCGCCGTCATGCTCACCACCGCGCTCGGCAGCCAGGTGCCGCTTAAACCGCAGGAGCTCACCGGCGTGGTGAGCTACATCAACACGCGCTCGCTCGGAGGCGTCGCCGCGTTCTTTATCTCGGCACTCGGCTACCTGGGCACGGCCTTTGTGGTGAGCCACATTGGCAACTACATCGATAAGAAGGTGAGGATCCTCCGATGAGCAAGCACTCCTCTTCTGCGCTCACCATGCGCGATGCGCTCTACGAGGCTCCCGGCCCCAAGATGCGCACCAAGATTCGCATCGGCACCGCCATCTCACTTGTTGCCGTCGCCGCGCTCGCCGTCCTGGTACTGCAGCGCTTTTATGTGACCGGCCAGCTTTCGGTCCACTATTGGTATTTCTTTACGCACCTCACCACCTGGAAGTTCCTGCTTGCCGGCTTTGAGGGCACCGTTAAAGTCGCACTCACCGCTGGCGCCATCGCGCTGGTGCTGGGCTTGGCCCTTATGCTCGGCCGCACCAGCGATATTAAGCCGCTGCAGCTGGTCTGCCGCGTGCTCACCGATTTCTTCCGCGGCGTGCCGAGTCTTCTGTTCATCTACTTCTTCTTTTTGGTGCTGCCCCAGTACAAGATTGCGCTGCCGTCGTTTTGGATGCTCACGCTTCCCGTCGCGCTCGCTGCAGCTGGCGTACTTGCCGAGATCTTCCGTGCCGGCGTCAACGCCGTGCCGCGCGGCCAGGTCGAGGCCGCCCAGGCGCTCGGTCTCTCCAAAGCTAAAATCACCTTTAAAATCGTGTTACCGCAAGCCATTCGGTTTATCATTCCGTCGTTGATTTCGCAGCTTGTGGTCGTAGTCAAAGACACCACCGTCGCCTATGTGGTGAGCTACCCCGACCTCATGCAAAATGCCCGCGTGCTCATTACCAACTACGACGCCCTCGTGTCGGTCTACCTGGTAATTGCGGTCATCTACATCCTCATCAACGTCGCAATTAACAAGGCCGCTGTCTACGTTTCGCACAAGACCGGCGCGACCATCATCCGCTAACGCTTTACCATTTCGAGTCATAAGGAGCCGAGCACCATGGCACAGAGCACCTCTTCCACCGGCAATCAGCCGCTGATCGAGCTCAGACACGTCGATAAGCACTATGGCGATCTACACGTCCTCAACGACATCAATCTGTCGGTCGACCGCGGCGAGGTCGTCGTTGTGATTGGCCCCTCGGGCTCGGGCAAGTCGACCATGTGCCGAACCATCAACCGCCTGGAAACCATCGACTCGGGCGAAATCCTCATCGAGGGCGAGCCCCTGCCGCAGGAAGGCAAGGATCTTGCCCGCATGCGCGCTGAGCTGGGCATGGTGTTTCAGCAGTTCAACCTGTTCGCACATATGACGGTACTGCAGAACGTCATGCTGGGACCGGTCGATGTGCTGGGCGTCTCCAAGGATGAGGCCCGCGAGCGCGCCATGGACCTGCTGGGCCGCGTGGGCGTTGCCGAGCAGGCCGATAAGGTGCCCGCACAGCTCTCGGGCGGCCAGCAGCAGCGCGTAGCCATCGCCCGTTCACTCGCCATGCAGCCCAAGGCTATGCTTTTTGACGAGCCCACGAGCGCCCTTGACCCCGAGATGATCAACGAAGTACTCGAGGTCATGGTCCGTCTGGCCCAGCAGGGCATGACGATGATCGTCATTACGCACGAGATGAACTTCGCCCGCCGCGTGGCCGACCGTGTCGTGTTTATGGCCGACGGCCAGATCGTGGAAACCGGCACGCCCGACGAGTTCTTCGACCACCCCCAGACCAAGCGCGCCCAGGACTTCCTCAACTCCATCAAGGGCCACTAGCCCAATTGCCATATCCGCTCGCCATGACCATCCAAACTCGAAAGCAACACCTATGATCGGAACTCGCACTTCATCGTCATACACCCCGCACGTCAACGTCGACCCCGCCGACCGTCCGCTCATCCTGGTGGCGCCGCGCTGGGAAGAGGCAAAGCCGTTTTTAAGCGAGACACTCTCCCCCAACGAGGAAATCGCAAGTGTCTTTGTCGACGCCATTCTTGCCGCCGGCGGCCTGCCGTTGCAGATGTCCATTACCGAAGACGTCGATGTTATTCGTCATTACGTGGAAATCGCCGACGGTATCGCTATTCCCGGCGGCCCGGACGTCAATCCCAAACGTTGGGGCGATGATCGACCCTACGACCCCACCCTCTGCTGCGAAATCCGCGATAGTTTTGAGTTTAAGCTGGTCGACGAGGTACTCCGCGCCAAAAAGCCGCTCTTTACCACCTGCCGCGGCACGCAGCTGCTCAACGTCGCCACCGGCGGCACCCTGTGCATGGACGTGCCGAGCCTAGGTGCGCGCGAGGGCCGCACGCAGTGGCGCCACACCCACGTGCTCAACGACCCCGTGCATCCCGTCGAGGTCGTGCCGGGCTCGCTGCTGGAGCGCGCGGTTGGCGGGCACAGGCTGATCCAGACCAACTCCGCACACCACTGCTGCGTCGATCGTCTGGGCAAGCGTACGCGCTTGGTCGCCCAAGCGACCGATGGCGTTCCCGAGTGCATCGAAGTCGAAGGCCAGCCGTTCTGCCTGGGCGTGCAATGGCACCCTGAGTACACTTGGAAGACCCTCGAAACCGATTTTAACCTGTGGAAGTCATTCGTCGCAGCTGCAGCGAAAGTCAAACGCGCTCGCTAGCGTCGTTTCGGCAATAAGCAGGCATGCACCACACCAAAGAAAGAACGTGGCTAGCGCCCTAGAATCCCACAGATGACTTGCGACGCCGCGCCCGCGGTCGCGCAAGCCGTTATGGGCACCGGGCACTATCACAATCGGGCAGCAAAGACGTGCCGCAGCCGCTCGGGCACCCTTCGCACGAGGCGTTTCGAGCGAAAGTTCGCCAAGACATACAGCGGCAACGGCTTTTGATACACGAACGCGTTCCCAATCGGGAACGCACGTCATGGCGAGTTCATACTCGTTCGCCATAAAGCAACGCCCGTTGCGCAGGGCATGCCTGGCCTCGGCATCAGTCGTCCTTGGCGCCTCGGGATCCGAATCGCCAAGCGCGCCCAAAAAGACCCTTAGCGCCCTCGAGACCTTAGCCGCCGCAATCATCTCGAGCAAAATTGGAGCCGTACCCAAGCCAACGCCCTCATCCGTTACGGCCGGCTCGTGCAGGATTACACGCGAGACGGCCGCGGGGTTTACGCGAAGAAGCTCAAGGGCCACCAGCGTGCCGGCGCTGTGCGCGAGTACGTTTGACGGAGCGCCAATGTGTTCGATGACAGCTTGCAGATCGGCAGCCTGAGCTCCCAGGTCATAGCGCCCGTCCGCCGCCTCATCGCTCTCGCCACAACCGCGACGGTCGTAGGTAATCACGCGATAGCCATGGCTAAGCTCGCGAGCAATTCCGTCAAAAAACGTGCCGTCGACGCAAGCGCCGTGCACGCACACCAAAGCAGGAGTATCAGGCGACACATCCGGGCCGGCATATTCGCGACAGGCAATCGTGGTACCCGCACTCTCGACTGTAAAATCCATGTTGTGCCCCCATCATCAATGCCCATCCAGTTGCACGTCAGTACGGTTGGATGGACCCGCATTGCCTTACGCCTTGTTAACAGATTAACTGTACCCGACCCGAGGCTTTTCATGGCACGGCATCATGAGCGACGTGAAAAAACGAAACTAGTAAAGCAAGAGCCCGCACCTTGCTTTGGAGCCGATGCTATGCTTAGGCACAATTGTCTTGAGGAGCATATGCCTATGTCTACGTTTTTGAATGCCAGCCCCATCTTTGGGCCCGTTCGCAGCCGTCGCCTTGGTCTCTCGCTCGGTGTCAACATGATGCCGGCCAGCGGCAAAATCTGCACGTTCGACTGCATTTACTGCGAAAACGGCCTCAACGCCGAGCGCCCCTGCCATGAGCCGTACAACACGGCCGCCGTGGTGCTCGACGCGCTCGAGGCAAAGCTGCGTGAGATGGCAGCCGAGGGCGAGCTCCCCGATGTGATCACCTTCGCAGGCAACGGCGAGCCCACCGCCGCGCCGGAATTTCCGCAGGCCATCGCCGGCGCCGTCGCGCTGCGCGACAAGCTTGCCCCAAACTCCAAGATCGCCGTGCTCTCCAACGGCACACGCGCCGACCGCCCCGAGGTGCACGACGCGCTCATGATGATCGACGACAACATCCTCAAGCTCGATACCGTCGACCCGGCGTTTATCCAGCTGCTCGACCAGCCCGTTGGCCCCTATGACGTCGAGCACCAGATCGAGACGTTCGCAAGCTTTGACGGTCACGTTATTATCCAGACGATCTTTTTGACCGGCGAGTATCAGGGTAAGCCCATCGACAACACCGGCGAGGAGTACGTTGTCCCCTGGCTCGCGGCGCTTGAGCGCATTCGCCCACAAGAAGCGACCATCTACACGGTGGCGCGCGAGACACCGATCGCCGGCCTTGCCAAAGCGGCGCCCGAGGTGCTCGACGCCATTGCCGCGCGCGTCCAAGCCCTCGGCATTCCCTGCCAGGTGAGCTACTAGCGCGCAGCTGCTCTGAAGGTGGGCTATACTAGCTGCGAACGAAAGGAAGTTAGCCATGTATGACAACGGACCCGTGCCTGGCCGCAACGACGCTTGCTGGTGCGGCAGCGGCAAAAAATATAAGAAATGTCATAACGCCTTCGACGAGCGCCTCGAGCGCCTGTGGGAAGAGGGCTGGGAGGTTCTGCCTCGCACGCTCTACAAGACTCCCGCCGATATCGAGGGCATCAAGCGCTCGGCAGCCATCAACGTGGGCGTGCTCGATTATGTGGGCGAGCATATCGCCGCAGGCATGACCACCAACCAGATCGACCAGATGATCTACGACTACACCGTCGAGCACGGCGGCACGCCGGCCGACCTCAACTACGAGGGCTACCCCAAGAGCGTATGTACCTCGATCAATGATGTGGTCTGCCACGGTATCCCCTGCGATACGGACGTGCTGCACGAGGGCGACATCATCAACGTGGACTGTTCCACGATCCTAGACGGCTACTTTAGCGACTCGAGCCGCATGTTCTGCATCGGCGAGGTCTCTGCCGAGCGCCAGCGCCTGGTCGACGTCACCCGCGCCAGCGTGGAGGCGGGTCTGGCTGCCGTCAAGCCGTGGCTGCCGCTCTCCGTTATGGCCGAGGCCGTGCAAAAGACGGTCGAGGACGCCGGCTTTAGCGTGGTGCGCGAGTCCGGCGGACACGGCATTGGCAAGGCGTTCCACGAGGACCCGTTTGTGGGCTTTACCACCGAGGCACCCGATGTGGACACCATCATGGCCCCGGGCATGGTCTTCACCATCGAGCCCATGGTCAACGCCGGAGCGCCCGACATCAAGATTAGCAAGGGCGACGGTTGGTGCGTGCGCACCAAGGACGGCAGCGATTCGGCCCAATGCGAGGTACAGCTCGTGGTGACCGAGGACGGCTACGAGCTGCTGAGCTGGTAGCCGTAGATGCGCCGGGCTTCGCGATGGATATGTTAACCGTCGCGAAGCCCGGCGTTTTTATAGCGTTTTGTCTGATACAACCTGCCAAAATAAACCTGTCCCTTTTTGGCAGGTCGAGCGGAGAGGACTGCTTGTGAACATCCTGGTTTTGTTGCCCGTCAACGATCGTCACCGCGCGATCCTCGAGTCGAGCGCTCCGGGCGAGGACTTTATCTACACGAGCGCCGACGCCGCCACACGTGAACAGGTCGCCGATGCCGACGTGATCCTGGGCAACATTGACCCCGACATGCTTACCGCGTGCAAGCACCTCCAGCTGTTGCAATTGCAGACCGCCGGCTATGACGACTACCTTGCCGCCGGCACCGTGCCAGCTGAAGCCAAGCTGTCTTGCTCGGTGGGCGCCTACGGTCAGGCCGTGAGCGAGCACATGTTTGCTATGGTGCTGTCAATGATGAAGCGCCTGCCCGGCTACCAGGACCTGCAGCGCGAGCATCGCTGGAAGGATTTGGGCCCGGTCACCTCGCTCAAAAATGCCAACGTGCTGGTGCTGGGCGCGGGCGACATCGGCGGCCACTTTGCCACGCTCTGCCGCAGCATGGGCGCACACGTCCGCGGCATCAAGCGCCATCCGCTCGTCTACCCCATTGTGTTTGAGGACATGGACGGCATGGATGCCCTGCCCGAGCGCCTGGCCGAGGCAGACATCGTCGCATCCTTTATGCCCAGCACACCCGAGACCCGCGGTCTGGCGAACGCCGAGTTCTTCGCCGCGATGAAGCCGGGCGCCTTCTTTGCCAACGGCGGCCGCGGCGATCTTGTGGTCGCCGACGACTTGGTTGCCGCTCTGGAATCGGGACATCTCGCCGGCGCCGCGGTCGACGTCACCGACCCCGAACCGCTGCCCGCGACAAGCCCCCTGTGGGATGCGCCCAACATGCTCATCACGCCGCATGTCTCCGGCTGGTTCCACCTGGCAGCCACGCTCAACAACGTCGTCGACATCGCCGCGGAGAACCTGCGTCACCTGCAGGCAGGCGAGACCCTGCGCTGCTGGATCGAACACTGATTTGTTCCGGCGTTTTGCCAAACGCCGGAACCCCTCGACGCTGCGCCCTTAGGTTCCGCCGTTCTACCGAACGGCGGACCGGTCGACGCTGCGCG
>URZR01000003.1 GCA_900552425.1 uncultured Collinsella sp.
AAGTACATTCGCGATTGCGTTTTAATGTGACAAAGGGACTGTCCCTTTGTCACATGGGAGATACCGGCTTTTGGCGTATAGGACTATTACGCTTTCGCCACCAACAAATTTCGAGTTATTCGGCCTGTCGGAGGACGTTAAATGGCTAAAGATGCCCTCTCGGGAACATTCATGCCTCTAATGGTGTTTGATTCGGTGACGTAAGTGCGCAAATGGGCATGTATACGCTCAAATAAGGACAAAAACCCTCAGATAATCCCGGCGGTGCATTTATACAGAACCAGTAGCGTGGCCGAATAACTCGAAAAATGTAGGTGGCAGTTCGGCGACAAGCTCGGGTATGGCAAAGGAACTGTTCCTTCGCCATACCCGAGCTCCGATCTTCTGAAATACGAACAAACATTCGCATATCTAACTGCGCTTTGATAGAATCGGTATCGTTGACGGCAGTTCCATGTGCCGGGCAGCGCCCTCCATCTGATGGGAGGTGATGCCCATGACCGATTTGATTGATTTCGTGAAGCTCCTGACCGCTTTGGTCTCGCTCCTCACGACGCTTATCGGACTTTCCGAGGCACTCAAGCAACGTTCGAAGCAACGTAAGAGGGGTCGCCGCCGTTAAGACGTTGACCCCCTAAAACAAGCAACGGCGCTGCCCAGCTTTCCAGAACTTGGGCTGCCGTCGACACTATTCTACCCACGAATGACATTTTGGACAATCGACAATGCCGCTTCTAAAAGCTGAGCGCAACCTAATGTGACAAAGGGACTGTCCCTTTGTCACAACCCAAATATTGCCTTTACGTGTTGATGCACACGGTGTGCAATAATACTCGCACTGTGCAATAGCGCACAGGCTGAGTAACAAGGAGGACGCTTGTCCCAGCTCGAGAAATGCGATCGCCGGTCCCTTCGCTCGCAGCGTGCCCTTCGCCAGGCACTTGCCAGCGAGCTTGCCGAAAGCGGCGACCTTTCGCGCATTAATGTCGCGTCGCTCACCGAGCGTGCCGGCCTTACGCGCCGCACGTTCTATTCGCACTATCGCGATATTCCCGACTTTATCAATCAAATCGAGGACGGCTTGCTGGCCGAGATCCGTGAGCGCATTGAGCTCATCACCGCAGCTCAGCTGCCCGATCTCTATCACAACATCGATGAGCTCGAGCCGGCGCCCGGTTCGGTTGAGCTGCTGCGTTATCTTGCGGCCAACCGCGACTTAATCGGTGCGCTGCTGGGTCCGGGCGGCGACCAGGCCTTCATTAAAAGGATTATCGACACCGCGCGTGAGGCTGTGGTGCCGCGTGCGCAGACGGGCATTTTGGGCCTGGCGCTGGGCACGTTCTTTGACTACTACGTCACCTACGTCGTGAGCGCCGAGGTCGGCATGATTCAGCGCTGGTTTGAGCGTGACCTTTCCGAATCGCCCGAGACCATGGCGCGCATCATGACGGTTATCGCCTTTGTGCGCCCCGGCGACCTGTATGGCCAACCCATCGATATCAACGTGCCGGAATACGGCATGAAGCTATTGAACTTGCAGCTCGAGGACGCGGTCGACACCGCCGCAACCGTCGAGTCCAACAACTAAGAGGAGAGACAATGAGCAAACTCGTCGAGGGCATTAAGGACCGCATGGTCGCTGCCGCACGCGAGGCCGCGCCCGCCGTGGTGGACGCCGCGCAGAAGGCCGCGACCGCGGCAGCCGAGAAAGTTGCCGAGGCAGTTGCCGATGCCAAGAACGCGGCAGGGGAGGCGTCCGTCACTGGCGAGCCCGCTACCGCCGCTGAGCCCGTAGCCGCCGCCCACGCCCCCGAAGGCGCGATCTTCAACCCCGAGAACGCTCGTGGCAACCTGCACCTGGGCATCGACGTGGGTTCCACTACCGTTAAGCTCGCCGTGCTCAACGACGACAACCAGATCGTCTACGCCAAGTACCAGCGCCATCACACCGACGTCCGTGCCTGCGCCCGCGACCTGTTCGAGGGTGCCGCGACCGTGCTGCCGACGGCCCAGATGACCTGCGCCATTACCGGCTCGGGCGGCCTGCTGCTGTCCCAGTGGCTCGACCTGGAGTTTGTCCAGGAGGTCATCGCCAGCAAGCGCGCCGTCGAGACCCTCATTCCGGCCACCGATGTCGCCATCGAGCTGGGCGGCGAGGACGCCAAGATCATCTACTTCGACAACGGCATCGAGCAGCGCATGAACGGCACCTGCGCCGGCGGCACGGGCGCGTTCATCGATCAGATGGCAACCCTGCTGCACACCGACGCGAGCGGCCTCAACAAGCTCGCGGCCAACGCCACCACCATCTATCCCATCGCCAGCCGCTGCGGTGTCTTTGCCAAGACCGACGTGCAGCCGCTGCTCAACGAAGGTGCCCGCCCCGAGGACGTGGCTGCCTCCATCTTCCAGGCCGTTGTGACCCAGACCATCTCGGGTCTGGCGTGCGGTCGCCCCATCCGTGGCAACGTTGCCTTCCTGGGCGGCCCGCTGCAGTACCTCTCCGAGCTGCGCCATCGCTTCTACCTCACGCTCAACCTGGACGAGGAGCACCGTATCGTGCCCCAAAACGCCCACCTGTTTGTGGCGAGCGGCGCCGCCATGGCGCACGAGTCCAACAAGCTCAGCACGTTCCCGCAGCTCATCGAGGCTATCGACAGCCTGGGCGACACACAGGGTGCCGAGGTCGAGCGCCTGGATCCGCTCTTTGCCACCGACGAGGACTTTGCCGAGTTCAAGGGTCGCCACGACCAAGAAGTCGTCCCCAAGGGCAAGCTCGACGGCTACACCGGCCGCGTGTTCATTGGCATCGACGCCGGTTCTACCACCATGAAGGCCGCGCTCGTGGGCGAGGACGGCCAGCTGTTGCACACCTGGTACGGCAACAACAACGGCGACATCCTGGGCACGGCCAAGGTCATCATGGCCGATTTCTACAACCACATCCCCGCCGGCTGCACCATCGGTCACGTGACCACCACGGGTTACGGCGAGGCGCTGCTCATCGAGGCTCTCAAGGCCGATTCCGGCGAGATCGAGACTGTCGCGCACCTGCGCGGCGCCAAGGCGTTCCTGCCCGGCGTCGAGTTCATTCTGGACATTGGCGGCCAGGACATGAAGTGCCTGCGCGTCAAGGACGGCGTCATCGAGCACATCATGCTCAACGAGGCCTGCTCGTCGGGCTGCGGCAGCTTTATCGAGAGCTTTGCCGTCTCTATGAACATGGATGTGCGCGCGTTCGCCGACGCCGCCATTCATGCCAAGGCCCCGGTCGACCTGGGCAGTCGCTGCACGGTCTTTATGAACTCGCGCGTCAAGCAAGCGCAAAAGGAAGGCGCCACGGTGGGCGACATCGCGGCCGGCCTGTCCTATTCCGTCATCAAGAATGCCCTGTTCAAGGTCATTAAGCTGCGCGATCCCAAGGAGATCGGCAGCCAGGTGATCGTCCAGGGCGGTACCTTTATGTCCGATGCCACGCTGCGCGCGTTTGAGCAGCTCACGGGCGTTCATGCCGTGCGCCCCGACATCGCCGGCTGCATGGGCGCCTACGGTGCGGCCCTGCTCGCCCGCGATCGCGCCGGCGCCGACGGCACCTCGACCATCCTTTCGGCCGAGGATATCGCGCACCTCACCGTGACGCAAAAGCATGTCCGCTGCGGCCGTTGCTCTAACAACTGCCAGCTTACCGTCAACGACTTTGGCGGCGGCAGGCGCTTTATCACCGGCAACCGCTGCGAGAAGGGCGCCGGCCACAAAAAGCAGAAGACCGAGGCCCCCAACCTCTTCAAAAAGAAAAACGAGTTGCTGTTTAACCGCGAGGTGCTGAGCCCCGACGAGGCCCCGCGCGGCACCGTCGGCATTCCGCGCGCGCTCAACATGTACGAGAACTACCCCTTCTGGCACGCGTTCTTTACGCGTCTGGGCTTTAGCGTGCAGCTGTCCGACCAGTCGAGCAAGAAGACCTACCAGGCGGGCATCGAGTCCATGCCGTCCGAGAGCGTGTGCTATCCGGCCAAGATGAGCCACGGCCATGTGATGAACCTTATCGACCGCGATGTCGACTTTATCTGGATGCCGTGCGTGCGCTGGGAGCGCAAGGAGGATCCGACCGCCGGCAACTGTTACAACTGCCCCATCGTCATGAGCTACCCCACGGCGTTGGCGCTCAATATTGACGAGATCCGCGAGCAGAACATCGAGTTCCTATACCCGTTTGTGCCCTATCACGACAAGACCGAGCTCAAGCGCCGCCTGTATCAGGTGCTCGCCGTCGACCGTGTGGCCGATGCCGAGGCTGGTCGCGGTCGCGTGCGTGGGCCCAAGATCACGCGCTCCGAGGTCGATGCCGCTGTCAACGCCGCCTTTGAGGCCGATGCGCGTTTCCACGAGGACATCCAGACCATGGGCGAGGAGGCTCTTAAGTGGGTCGAGGACCACGGCGGTCACGGCATCGTGCTCGCCGGTCGTCCCTACCATAACGACCCCGAGATCAACCACGCCCTGCCCGAGCTTATCTCGAGCTTTGGCTTCGCAGTCTTTACCGAGGATTCGCTTGCGCATCTCGTGAAGCCCGAGCGTCCGATTCGCGTCGTCGACCAGTGGATGTACCACAGTCGCCTGTACGCCGTCGCCCGTTTTGTGACGATGCGCAACGACCTGGACCTGATCCAGCTCAATTCCTTCGGCTGCGGCCTCGATGCCTTGACCACCGATCAGGTGCAGGAGATCCTGGAGGCCAGTGGCAAGATCTACACCGTGCTCAAGATCGACGAGGTGTCCAACCTGGGCGCCGCGCGCATTCGCATCCGCTCGCTCATGGCGGCACTCAAGGACCAGGAGGCCGAGCGCTTTGCCGAGGCCACGGCTGCGGGCAAGGTCTTTGAGCAGGGCGACGCTGCGCCGGTGGCGCCCTCCACGGATGCCCCCGCGTTCGCGAGCCGCAAGTACACGTTCGAGGCACAGCGTGAGAGCGCCTCGACCGCATGGCCCAAGGTGCCCTTTACCGAGCAGATGCGCGACGAGGGCTATACCATCCTGTGCCCGCAGATGGCGCCGATCCACTTTGACCTGGTCAAAGAGGTGTTCCGCGGTGCCGGCTACAACTTGGAGCTGCTGCCCTCGACCGACCACGATGCCGTCGAGGCTGGCCTGCGCTATGTGAACAATGACATTTGCTACCCGTCGATTCTGGTGACGGGCCAGATTATGGAGGCCATCGAGAGCGGTCGGTACGACCTGTCCAAGACCGCCGTGGTCATCAGCCAGACCGGCGGCGGCTGCCGTGCCACCAACTACATCGCGCTCATCCGCAAGGCCCTGCGCGAGAGCGGCCACCCCGAGATCCCCGTGATCTCGCTTTCGGCCGTGGCGCTGGGCGAGGACAACCCCGGCTTTAAACTGACGCCGGCGCTGCTTAAGCAGGCAGTCTACGCGGTGCTCTTTGGCGACGTGATGATGCAGATGCTCTACCGCTGCCGCCCGTACGAGGCCACGCCTGGTGCCGCCAACACGCTCTATGAAGAGTACATGGCGCGTGCCCGCAAGTTGGCGCCCAAGTTCAACCGCCACAACTACACCAAGCTGTGCCGCGAGGCCATCCGCGCGTTCGACACCATGCCGCTCGTGGGCGAGGGCACCAAGCCGCGCGTGGGCGTGGTCGGTGAGATCTTGGTCAAGTTCCATCCAACGGCTAACAACCACGTGGTCGATGTCATTGAGCGCGAGGGCTGCGAGGCCGTGGTGCCGGGCCTGCTCGACTTCTTCCTCTACTCCATGAGCAACGCCGAGCTGCAGAAAGACGAGCTGGGAAGCTCTGCTACTACGCGCGCGGGCATGCAAGCGCTCATCAAGCTCGTGGACTGGATGCGCACGCCGGTGGAGGAGATGCTCGAGAAGTCTCGCCGCTTTGAGGCGCCCGAGCGCATCGGCACCATGGCCGACAAGGCCCGCACGGTGCTTTCGGTGTGCAACAACATGGGCGAGGGCTGGTTGCTCACGGCCGAGATGCTCGACCTCATCGACCACGGCGCGCCCAACATCATCTGCACCCAGCCGTTCGCCTGCCTGCCCAACCACGTGGTGGGTAAGGCCGTGATCAAGGAGCTGCGCCGCCAGCACCCCGAGAGCAACATTGTCGCGGTGGACTACGACCCCGGTGCGTCCGAGGTCAACCAGCTCAACCGCATTAAGCTCATGATCAGCGTGGCCAAGGAAAACATGCGCGCCGGCAAGGGCTTTAAGCTCGAGAAGGTGGCGCCGCTCGCGATGGACGAGGTCACCGGCCAGATGCGCGCCCACGACGGCTGCGTGAGCTGCGAGCCGGCCAGCGAGGAAGCCGTTGCGTCGGTCGCCGAGCGTCTGGGACGCGGCATTAAGAAGTAGCTTGCCCGCTATGGGCTAGATATGAGACAAACGGGTGGCAGCCGTGCCGGCTACCACCCGTTTTTGCTGGACATATGTTGCGTAAACGCCCCAACTATCACCCTTTGCGAACTTAGATTTCGGAAGTATGCGGCAAAATCTGAATAGGCCGAGCACACCGGATATGTCAAAGCTCTGTACCTGCGGTTTTATTGGCGAAAAATCAGGACGTGCTCAAGAGTTTCGGAATTTGCCGCATACTTCCGAAAACGACGTCTCGGTGGCACCAAAAACTGCCCTCGGAACCCTGAGATAATGAACATATGTAGCCGTTTGCCGCGAAATACCGCCCGTTTATAGAACCCACCCCCAGCGCGCGTCATCCTTACGTTTGAATTAATACACATCTATGGAATTACGTAAGAGAGGATCGTCCCATGAGCTACAAGACCGTTTGTGTTGCCGGCGGCGGCGTGTTGGGAAGCCAGATTGCCTTTCAGGCTGCCTACTGCGGCTTTGATGTAACGATTTGGCTGCGCAGCGAGGGCAGCATCGGCCGCACCCAGCCCAAGATCGATCACGTGCGCAAGGAGTACATCGCGGCAATCGAGGGCATGGCGGACGGTACGGGCGAGTGGTGCGCCGGTATTGCCGATAGCGGCCAGCCCTTCGACAAGGAAGCGGCGCTCGCCGCCGTCGAGCGTGCCTACTCCACACTCAAGCTGGAGCTCGATCTTGCCAAGGCCGTGGCCGACGCCGACCTGGTCATCGAGTCTATGGCCGAGGACACCCAGGCAAAGATCGGCTTCTACAAGAAGCTCGCCCCGGCTCTTCCGCAAAAGACCGTCATCGTGACCAACTCATCCACGCTGCTGCCGAGCACCTTTGCCAAGTACACCGGCCGCCCCGAGAAGTACCTGTCGCTGCACTTTGCCAACTCTATCTGGAAGAACAACATGACCGAGGTCATGGCACAGGACCAAACCGACAAGCGCTACTTCGACGAGCTCGTCGACTTTGCCAACGACATCCGCATGCTTGCCCTGCCCGTCAACAAGGAAAAGAACGGCTACCTGCTCAATTCCATGTTGGTGCCGTGGCTGCTTTCGGGCCTTGACCTGTATGTCTCGGGTGTGAGTGACCCCAAGAGCATCGACCTCGCGTGGACGCGCGGCACCGGCGCTCCCAAGGGCCCGTTCCGTGTATTCGACACGGTGGGTATCCAGACGGCCTACAACATCGTCATGCAGTACCAAAAGGTCCCGGGCTTGGTGAGCCCGCTGCTCAAAAAGATGATGATGCCCTACAACTTTAAGGCCATGGCCTCCGTCCTCAAGCAGATGCTCGACGAAGGTAAGCTGGGCGAAAGCTCGGGCGAGGGCTTCTTTACGTACTAAAAATGATCTCTTGGGGGCGGAAGCGTTGAGGATCTACGGTAGTATGCGACAAGATCTGAATAGGTCGAGCAAGAGCTGTAGCGCGCGTTGACGTTTGCCCAATAGAACGCAAAAATGCACCGTTCGCCGATAATCCTCTCGCGAGTGGTTGCCATATGGTTTGATGTTGGAAACATATGATTGCCGACAGGCCGTAGGTGACATTCGCCATGATATCGGAGGTACCAAGTATGTTTCGTGCTCCGTTAAACAAGTATCGGGCTGGTTAATATGGGCCGCCGTACTATCTCGATAACCCTTGCAGTGGTTTGCCTAGCTGTGCTCCTGGGCGCTATAGGGCAGTTCGCTATAAGTCGAGAAACATCCTATATGCAGGAATGTGCTTCCGAAGGCTTTGCCATTGACGGTTACTATCGGGATGACGAAACAAGTCGGGAAACCCTGGCTTTTCTTGAGGAGGACAACTGTCGATGGCAGCTGGTCGACCAAGACGGAATCTGCACAGACGGGCAGTTTAAGCGTACGGATGACCCCAACATCCTGATATTAAAGAAGGAAAACGGCGAAGAATTCGGTACGGTCCACGTGGCGTATATTTCGCGCCGACGCGATCAGGGCTTGCTCTACCTATTTAGAGATACCAAGGTGACCCGTTTTTATCTGGTGAGCACCGATCCGGCGTTTATGGTGGAGTCAGGCGATGTCGATGTGGACAGTTGATTCACGGCAATAAATCAGCGAGCGGGGCGCGGCCATGGACCGCGCCCCGCTATTTGCTCGTGGCCCGCGTCACGTCTGCGCCATGTCGTGACTCGCGGCTGCGCGCATCCATCCCACGTCGCGTATTACTGCACATCAAACTCCACGCGATCGAGCTCGGGCACATTGAGGTCGATGAGCTTGCGGGCTACACGGCGGTCGTGTGCCCCAAGCGCCTCGCTTGTCGTCACATGGGCGACAACCTCGCGCTCGACAAGGCCCTCCTCCTCGTCTTCGGTGGCCGAGGTCTCGACGGCAACGGTGTAATCCTTAAAGCCCGGCAGCACCGCGGCAAGCTCGCGCGTGGTTTCGGTGACGCCGTAACCGTCCTGCACGCCGGCCTGCGCCGAGCCAATAGACCCCGCCGTCATAACGATGCAGGGGATGGCAAAGATCACCGTGCCCACGATGATGCGGCGGCGCACCTTGTGTGACAGCTCATCGACCTCGGCGTTTTCCTCGGCGGTCACAATGCCGTCGCCGTTGAGGTCACGCTTGAGCGGCACGCGCAAAAGAAGCAGCACGGCTTCGGCAGCCAGTGCGATAAAGACCACGTTGATGCCAAACTCGTAGAGGGCTGAAAGAAACAGCGACCCGCTCGCGATGGCGATGCCATAGCCCGCCGCGCACAGGGGCGGCATGAGCGCGGTCGCCACGGCCACGCCGGCGATGAGCGTGGCGGGTTCCTGGTCGCGCGAGTTGCCCAGGCCACCCGCAAAGCCGCCTGCGAGTGCGACGGCAAGGTCCCACACAGTCGGTGTCGAGTTGTCGATGATGGCGGCCGTGGTGGTGCCAAGGGGCGAGAGCTTAAAGTACAGCGTGGACGTGATTAGACAAAAGACCATCTGCAGCGCGAGGCCGGCAATTGCCTCGACGGCAATCTCGCGGTCGAGCGTGGCGATGCCGTATGCCATGGCAAGGACCGAGCCCATGAGCGGACAGATGAGCATGGCGCCCACGATGGCGATGTCCGAGTTGGTATCCAGGCCAATGCACGCGATGACCATGGCGACGATGAGGATGCACAGGTGGTTGCCGTTGAGTCGCGCCCCGTTGACAAAGCGTTTGCGGATCACATGGTAGGGCGCGCGTCCCTCGCGAATGTTGAACGCCTGCTTAAGGAAACGGGTAGCATTCTCCATGGCCTCGCTGTGTGCAGGGCGTATACCGTGACGACGATGATGACGCTCGCGCAGCCGCTTGATCTGTTGTTTGTCGAGTTCCATGCTTACCTCGTTTAGCTTCTGAGCCGCTTCTTGCGTCTGCCGTCTTTACTCTACACCGCGTTAGGCGAGGTGTCAGACAAGGTTTGTTGACCTGGAAGTCAGGACAATCGACATGGCTAAAACGCCGTGAGGATCATAAGAGTCAAATAGACAAAAAAGCGCGGGGCCGGTTTGATTCCGACCCCGCGCTCTGCGCTGGTGCGTTGTTGTTCGGTCTACCCCAGCAGGCTCAGACCAACAGAGACAAACGCCAGGATAACGCCGACGATGGACTCGCCGCCCAGCAGGCCGCTGGCAACGACCAGGCCCTGCTCCTGGAAGGCGGCATCCTTGGCAGTCTTCTCCTCGTCCGAAAGGCCTGCCTCGGCGTCGCGGTGTGCGGCCCACTTGTCGTAGGCGAGCTTGACGCAGGAGCCCAAGAAGGCCGTGAGCGACATGTAGAACGGTAGGTACACGCCCAGACCGATCATCATGGCCGGAATGCCGAGCCAGTACATGACGATGCCGGCGATAAAGCCGCCTGCGAACCACGGCACGCTCGGGATGCCCGAGACCATGGTGGCGACGACGCTTGCCTGCGCGGCCACAAAGCTCTTGTCGGGGCCGAAGGCGTCCGGACCATAGGCGGTGACGAGCGCGACCATGACAGCGGCAGCGACCAGGGCGCCCACGATGCCGCCGATGGCCTGGCCGACCCACTGTGCGCGCGGGTTGGTGCCCAGCACGGCGCCGGCCTTAAAGTCGTTCATGACGTCGCCCGCAAGGCCGCACGCCACGGCCACGATGCCGGCGATAAAGAACAGCTTGACCTGCGCGAGCTGCGCGAAGGCCGCCACGATGAGCATGACGATGAGGCCGAAGATCTCCATGGGGTCGATGCCCGTCTGGCCGCAGCTCTGCGCGCTCATGATGGTGGTGACAAAGGTGAACAGCGTGACGATGACGGCCGGGACGGGGCCGAGGTCGAGCGCGATGGCAACGATCACAGCGATGGCTGCGGTGCCCAGGCCGATGATGCCGGCGTCGAGCTTAAGCGAGCCCGAGATGAGCGACTGCTCGTCGGTGTCGGTGGAGCTGTCGGCAGCGAGGCCACGGGCGATACCGGCGACCTGCGGCAGGATGTCCTTAAGGACGACGGCGACGCCAAAGCCCATCATAAGGCCCATACCTAAGGACTTGACGATACCCTGCGCGGTCACAATATCGAATAGGCCGGCAGCGGTGCCGCCAACGATGATGCCAAAGTTGCCCAGCAGCGCGCCGGCAAACCAGAAGGCGACGGGGGCAAAGCCCACCAAAAAGCCGATGGACAGCAGCATGGGCGAGTTGTAGATGGCAAAGGTCACGCCGGGGATATTGAGCGTGCACAGCATGCTGGGCACCACGCCCAGAGCGTCGCGAAGCACGCTGTAGATGCCTGCGATGGCCATGGAGCCAAAGAGCTGCTTGCCGGTCTTGCCGCCGGCCTCGGTGGCGCGCAGGGTCTGAGCTGCGGCGTTGCCGGTGGGGAACTCCAGCGCGGCGTCCACGATAAAGTGACGGTGGATGAGCGCTGTCGCCAGAAGGCCCAAGATGGTGCCGGCGAGCGCCACGATAAACATGTCGAGCCAGCTGATCTGGTCGGCATAGCCCAGCATCCAGGCGCCCGGGATGGTAAACGCCAGACCGCCGGCGACCATGGCGCCCGCAGACATGATGGTGTGGGTGACGTTTGCCTCGTTGAGGCTGGCGTTGCCCATGAGCTTCAGGAAGAACAGCGAAATGACGGCAGCGAAAATGATCGGCCAGGGGAGGGCGCCCATCTTGAGGGCGGTATAGGCCGAGCTCGCCGTGATGATCACGCAACCAAGGACGCCGATGACGACGCCGCGCAGCGTGAGTTGACCGCGCATCGAGGCGCGGTTCGAGGGATTGCTCATATAGAACTCCTTTGCGTATATCCGCTTCCCCCGGGAGCGCCGCTACGGATACGGCGCGGGAAGTCGGGTTACCAAGGGCCGCCGCATGAGCTCGCAAACGACCGCGCACCAGTATAGCCGCAAGTTAGTCATTTTGGGATGACTGGTTTAGGTAGGCGATATACTGCTGGGCAGACGAAAGGAGTGCCGACGATGCTTAATGGCTGCGCATATATATTGACGGTCGACGTGGGCAACACGTTCATTCGCTTTGGCCTGTTTGCCGAGGATTCGGCCGCGGCGCAGGAATGCCCGCTCGCGACGTGCGAGATCACGACGCCGTCGAGCATTACGGCAGACGAGGCGCGCATGAGGCTCACGCAGGTCATGGGTGCGTTGTCAGCCGATGCGGACATGCCGGGTGAGCCTCATGCGCGTTCCCGCGGCGGCCGTGCTGAGCTGCGTGGTGCCGGCACTCGAGCGCCCGTGGAAGGCGGCGCTTTCCCGCACCTGTACGGGGCGCGTGCTCACCGTGGGGCCGGGCCTCAAGACCGGTATGCCCGTGCACTACGACGACCCGGCCGAGATCGGCCCCGACCGCATCGCCGACGCCGTGGCGGCCCGTGCCGTCTACGGCTCTCCATGCATTGTGATCGACCTGGGCACTACGACCAATATCGAGGTCATCGATGCGCGCGGAACCTTTGTCGGCGGCGTCATCGCACCGGGCTTGGCACTTGGCGCCCGCTCGCTTTCGGCCGCTGCGGCGCGCCTGCCGCAGGTCGAGCCCTCGGCACCCACGCATGTGATCGGTCGCAACACGCGCGAGGCCATGCGCTCGGGCGTGGTCTTGGGCGAGGTGGCCCGTATCGACGGCATGCTCGACATGGTGCTTGCCGAGATGCGCGCGACCAAGGCCGCGGGGGAGGGCGATGTGCCCATCGTCATTACCGGCGACGATGCCGAGGCGCTTGCGGCCCTTGTCGGTCATAGCCTGACGGTCGACGACGCACTGACGCTTCGCGGCCTGGCCGAGCTCTACCACATCAATCAAAAGCCCCGTCGCGCGTAGCGATGGGGTGGTGGGACAAAAACGTCTCCACCTTTCACCTGCTACAATGGGTCAAACTATTGCGATTTCGGAGGTGTCTGCCATGTCGGACGATCTTCATCAAACCGCGTCGGGTAAGCGCCGCGACGTTATTAGCTGGGACGAGTTCTTTATGAGCGTGGCCATCGCCGCGCAGCGCCGCAGCAAGGATCCTAACACACAGGTGGGCGCGTGCATCGCCAGCACCAACCACCGCATCCTTTCGGTGGGTTACAACGGTACGCCCTCGGCACTCAACGACGACTTTTTCCCGTGGGGCACGAGCGACGACCCGCTGCAGGACAAGCACAACTACGTGGTCCATGCCGAGGCCAACGCCGTGCTCAACTACCGTGGCTCGCTCAAGGACCTCGAGGGTTCCACAGTCTATGTCACGCTGTTCCCGTGCCACGACTGCGCCAAGATTTTGGCTCAGGTAGGCGTGGGCGAGGTTGTCTACCTAGACAACAAGTACGCCGACACCGATGATGGACGCATCAGCCGCCGCATCCTCGACTCCTGCGGCATCAGCTACCGCCAGGTCATCGTCGATGTCCAGATTGGTACCGGGGGACAAACTCAGTAGTAGCGGCAACGTGTGCTAGCGCCGGGCGCCGGCAAAAGCAGCTAAAAGAGCCCCGTCCCAAATTGACTGCTCGTGAAAGTCATGTCTGCGCGCATGGACGGCTCGTGAGCGGGTACATGGCTGTAGTAACATAGCTTCTGTCCGCGGGCGTGCCCGCGTTATTGTGAGAAAGGAGCCCCTGTGGCTGTTAACGAAGAGCTGCTTAAGAAGGTTCTTGAAGAGATTCGCCCCAACCTGCAGGCCGATGGCGGCGATATGGAGTATGTGGGCGTCGACGACGAGGGCGTTGTCAAGCTGGAGCTGCAGGGCGCCTGCGCCGGCTGCCCCATGAGCGCCCTGACGCTTTCCATGGGTATCGAGCGCATCCTGAAGGAGCATGTGCCCGGCGTTACCCGCGTTGAGCAGGTCAATGCCTCCGGCGAGGCCGAGGATCTGTACGACGAGTATGCGCCGTTCTAAGAAGCGAAAGCTGCGGGCGATGTGCTCCGCATAGACGTCACGCCCAAATGTGCGGCTGCGAGCGAAAGGCCCGCGGCCGCATTTGTATGTAGGGAGCAGGGGGGACCGATATGCTCAACGACCTTTACCATATGCTTGATCCCGTCGCCATTTCGGCGGGGCCCATCACCATCTATTGGTACGGCTTGGCCTATGTGGTCGGAGCTCTGCTCACGGCGGTCGTCATGTACCGCACACAGCGCCGTTGGGGTTTCGATATCACGGTCGACGACCTGACGAGCGTCGTGGTCGGTGTGGTCTTTGGCCTTATCATCGGCGCTCGCCTGTTCTACGTCATCTTTTACGGCGACGGCTACTACTGGGCGCATCCGCTCGAGATCTTTGCCACCAACGAGGGCGGCATGAGTTTCCATGGCGGCCTGGTGGGCGGCATCATCGGCGGCGTGCTTGTGTGCCGCATGTACAAGCTCGACGCGTGGACTTTGGCAGACCTCGCGGTCATCGGTGCTCCGCTGGCCTTGTGCCTGGGCCGTTGTGCCAACTTTGTCAACGGTGAGCTGTGGGGCAAGCCGACCGATCTGCCCTGGGGCGTGGTCTTCGGTGGCACCGCAGGCGATATGTCGCGTCACCCCTCCCAGCTCTACGAGGCATTTCTTGAGGGCATTGTGCTCTTTTGCATTCTGCAGGTGCTCAGCCGCAAAAAGCCGCTGCTGCCCCAGGGCACGTTTATGGGCGTGTTTGTGATGGGTTACGGCATCGTCCGCTTCCTCGTCGAGTTCGTGCGCGTGCCCGACGCCCAGCTTGGCTATCTGCTGGGCGGCGTCATCACGATGGGTCAGCTGCTGAGCCTTCCGCTCGTTATTGCGGGCCTGGCGCTCATCATCTTTGCTCGTCGCCGCAACCAGCCCCAGCGCGTCTACCTGGACGCCTAACCACCACAAAGGGGACAGGCACCTTTGTGGTGGTTCGCTGGGCAACGATGACAGAACCGTAACGTTTCCCCAGATAAAACCTGCCAAAATAAACCTGTCCCTTTTTGGCAGGTTTCTAGAAAGGCTCTTTGGACTGTGAAGGATTCCGACCTCTCCACAACGGCTGCGCGCGATGCCGCTCGCATCGTCTGGTTTAAGCGCTACCCCGCCAAGCAGACGCTCATCGCTTTTTTGCTTGCGCTGTTGGCGACCACGGCGTTTTCCATCGATCCCGCCCCGGTGTCGAGCAACGCAGTCTTGGCGATTGACCCCAAAGCCTCGGGCATGCTGTACGTGTGCTACGAGGTACTTCTCTCGTTTGCCGGCCATACCGATGCAGTGATGCTGCTCGCACTTGCTTGTTTGCTCACACTGCCGTTTCGCTATGTGTTCTTTGGCCGCGGTGACGCTTGGCGTCCGTCGGTCGTGCTGCCATCGCTGTTCTTTGCCGTCTGCATGGTGTTTGGCCGTAGTTACGACCTCACCGATTCGGCCGAGATTGTGCTGGGCGACAAAGCGCGCGTTATCTGCGCCTGGATTGGCGGCGCGGGTTGGATGCTCTTGGCGATTGTGGCCTTCTATCTGGCATTTGAGTTTTTGGATTGGTTGAGCTCTCGCCGCATTCCGTTTTCGGAGGCACATTTTGGCCGCGTGTGGCGTGTTGCCCACGCCGTGCTCTCGGTCCATCCTTTTGTCGGGCCGTTTCTTGTGCTCATGATTGTCTGGGCGCCCACGCTTATCGCCTCGCTGCCCGGCCTCTTTATGGGAGATACGGGCGCGCAGATCCGCCAATGGTTCAACTACCCCAACGGCACGAGCGATTACCTACGCCTGCTTAACCCCAACGTGCTGCTCAACGGCCATCATCCGGTGGTGCACACGGCCATCATCGGCTCGTGTGTGCAACTGGGGCTTTCGCTATTCAACAGCGCCAATGCGGGGCTTGCCATCTACACCTGTGCCCAATTTGTCATCACGGCCGCCTGCATGGCCTATTCCATATCGTCGCTGCGCAAGCTGGGCGTGAGCCTGCCGGTCCGCGGCGTCATTTTGCTGTTCTTTGCGTTTATGCCGATGTTCTCCAACTACGCGGCGCTGCTGACCAAAGACGTACTTTTCGCCGATGCGTTTTTGGTGCTGCTCGTTCCGACCGTCAAGCTCGTGGCATGTGGCTTGCCTCGTCGCGATGCCAATGCCGAGCGCGCGGGTGAACAGGCGCCTGTGCTCTTTGCGCGTCACGACTGGCTGTTGCTCGTGCTGGGTGCCATGGGTTCCACGTTTTTGCGCAATGGCGGCCTGGTCTTTCCGTTGGCGGCCTGCGTGATTGCAGCGGCGTTTTGCGCCTGGGACGCGCATGCGGCCCGTCGCGTGGCCAGACAGTCTGGTGTCACGCCCTCGTACGCCACGCCGCGCTTCCGCTGGGTCGGCGTGCTCGCAGTGCTTGCGCTCTGCCTTGTCTCCAACATGTATTTCACCAAGGTATTTATGCCGGCGCACGATATCACGCCGGGCTCCAAGCGCGAGATCCTTTCGATTCCGTTTCAACAGACGGCACGCTTCGTCCAAAAACACGACGGCCTTAATTCGGGCGTTAACCCCAAGGTCAAAGACGATGGCACGATTGAGGAAGCTCCCTGCGACGGCTTGGTGACCGATGGGGAGCGTGCTGTGATCGATCGCGTGCTTAAGTACGAGAACCTGGGCCGTCGCTACAACCCCGACAAGTCGGATGCCGTCAAAAACAGCTTCAATGAGTACGCTTCGCAGGAGGACATCAAGGCCTATTTTGAGGTGTGGGCCCAGATGTTCAAAAAGGACCCCGAGTGCTATATCTCGGCGCTCGTCAATAACTACTACGGGTACTTCTATCCGAGCGCTCGCGATGTGTGGGTCTACAGCACCGCGCGCAGTGCCGAGATCATGGCGAAGCCCGATAACCTCAAGTACTTTGACTTCCATCCGGTCGATAGCAAAGCCGTGCGCTGGTGCGACCACCTGATTAACCTGTACCGCGTGGCGGTGCAGCGCATCCCGTTTATCTCGCTCACCATGAGCTCGGCCACCTACGTGTGGATCATGATCTCCGTAGTGGTCTACCTGTTGCGCCGCCATTCGTGGCGCGCGCTGGCCATCTGGATACCGCTGCTGGGTGTGCTCGCCGTGTGCCTGATCGGTCCATGTAACGGATCGACCTACATGCGCTACCTGTATCCGGTCATCGCCTGCATGCCCTTTGCCATCGGCGCCACCATCACCCGTAGCGACCTCCTCTGGTCCTAATTTGGTGCAAAGGGGACAGGTTGCTTTGCACCAAAGGGTGGCATCATCACGACGCCTTCATTTTGGGGTTTATCTCGCAGGCCAGTAGGTATATCATAACGACGTTTGTTTATATTGCCCGAGCATCTGCGCTGGGCTTTAGGTCGAAACCGATAGGAGACACGTATGTCCGGACACTCTAAGTGGGCCACAACCAAGCATCGTAAGGGCGCGCAGGACGCCAAGCGTTCCGCCCTCTTCTCCAAGCTCAGCCGCAACATCACCGTTGCTGCCCGTCTCGGCGGTGACCCGCTGCCCGAGAACAACGCCAGCCTCGCCGCTGCCGTTGCCAAGGCCAAGGCTCAGTCCATGCCTAAGGACAAGATCAAGTCCGCTATCGACAAGGCTTTTGGTTCGGGTGCTGACGCCGCTGTCTACGAGAACATCGTGTACGAGGGCTACGGTCCCGCCGGTGTCGCCGTCTACGTCGACTGCCTGACCGATAACCGCAACCGTACCGCCGCCGATGTCCGTTCCGCCTTCTCCCACGCTGGTGGCAACCTGGGCACCTCCGGCTCCGTCGCCTTCCAGTTTGAGCGCAAGGGCCAGATCGTCGTCGCCAAGGAGATCCTGGACGAGAACGCCAAGAAGGAGACCATGATCGCCAACGGTGCTGCCGGTGACGAGGATGAGTTTATGATGGCGATCGCCGAGGCCGGTGGCGAAGACTACGAGGACGCCGGCGAGGAGTGGATCGTCTGGACTACTGCCAACGAAGTCATGGCTGTCTCCAAGGCGCTCGAGGAGCAGGGCGTCCAGGTCAAGGGCTCCGAGACCACCATGGTCCCGACCACCCCGACCGAGGTCTCCGGCGCCGACGCCAAGAAGGTCCAGCGCCTCATCGACCGTCTTGAGGAGCTCGACGACGTCCAGGATGTTTACAGCACCATGGACATGACCGATGAGGTCATCGCTGCCCTCGAGGAGGAGTAGCGCCCGCACGGGTTAAGCCGTGCATATCTGGGCATAATGAAGCGAGCATGCAAGCCTCGTGGAATAGATGAGCCGGATCCGCGTGCGTAGAGCACCGGACCCGGCTCTTTTATAATGATGCGAACCGTTTTGCATTTCGAGAGCCGAGATTTGAAGGGAGCGCCGCGTGCGCGTACTCAAACGAGCCCTAGCGATCGTGTATCTTGCCGCCTCCATCGTGGCGCTGGGTACGCTTGTCTGCCAGTTTTGGGGGCCGTATACGTATCGCTTTATGCTGCTGATGCGCGACCCCATGCCGCGCATCGTCGTGACGGTGTGCGCCGGCGTCGTGGCGCTTGGCGTACTGCTGAGCTTTTTCCGCCTGATGTTCGCCCGTCGCGAGCCGTCCTGCGTGCATCCGGCGGGGGAGCGCAATATCGAGGTTACCCTTGCGGCGCTTTCTTCGTGCGCCAGGGCTGCTGCCGAGCGCGACGACCGCGTGATGGTCGAGCATGTCGAGGCCCGCGTCCAAGGCCCCGACGATTCGCACGTCCGTTTTAAGGTCGAGGCTATCGCGCTTGACGATAAGGACGTGGCATCTCTGGCTACCGCGATGCAGCAGCGCATCGAAGAAGCTTGCGACACCATGCTCGGCACGCCGGGTACGACTACGCGCGTCCGTTTTTTGCCGTCCAAGACTACCGTCCAGACCGTGGAGGTTTCCGGTGAGTGATACCAATCAAGATAAGACCGCTCGTACGCCGCGCTTGACGATTGACCAGAGCGCCACGCCGGCAGGCGAGACCGCCGACACCAAGCCCGAGGCCGGCGAGCAGCATGACGTCGCCGCTAACGACTTTGACGAGGCCATGGGTCTCATCAAAGGTACGGGCGCTGCTATCTGGAGCTATGCCGTGCGCCATCCCAACACTACGCTCGGCGCCGTGGCAGGCTTTATCCTCGCCGTGCTGGTACTTACGTTGGGCCTGTGGGACACGCTCGTCATTGCATTCTTTGTGCTGATCGGTGCCGTGATCGGCCAGATTCGCGACGGCGAGAACGATATCGTTAACTTCTTCGGCCGTCTGTTTAGCGGCCGCTAATATGTATTCGACTGTCGCATCCGTGGCAGGCATAAGGAGGAACCATGGCTTTTAACACGAAGGTCGATGTAGCCGATACCGAGCTCGAGACGAACGAGGCCGTCGCCGCCGAGGCGGAGGACGTAACGCTCGAGGACGAGGCGCTCGTCGAGGCAGAGTCCGAAGACGAGGCGGACGAGGATGACGAGGAGGCGGACGAGTCCGAGGACTCGCTGACCTATTCCAACGGCGTGATTGAGAAGATCGTCGCCATGGCCACCCGCGAGGTGCCGCACGTTCTGGGCATGAAGGGCAACCTCATGCACTTTGTGCAGGAGCAGTTTGGTGCCGAGAACCTGACCAAGGGCGTGACGGTCGAGGTCACCGACGACAACCGCGTGGTCGTCAACATCTCGGTCATCATCGAGTACGGTGCCTATGCGCCTGCGATTTTTGACGACGTTAAGGCGCGCGTCACCGAGCGTCTTGCCGCGATGACCGGCCTTGAGGTGGCAGGCGTCAACCTGCGCATCGAGGATGTCATCACCCCCGAGGAGTACGAGCACCGTACCAGCCAGCACGAGTAACCTACCAAAAAGGGATGTTTATTTTGGCAGGTTTTATCTGCGAAAACGTTAAACGGCCGACCGCGCAAGCAAAAGCGTGGCCGGCCGTTTTTGTACGCTCCCGATGCAGGCGTACCGCTCGTCTAACTAAGGGTTGCAATCCCCACGTTCCGCGTTACCCTAATGGGCGCATTGTTTCCAAATTGTTAACGAGGGGTTGCCGTAATGGCCGACGAACACGAGACCGAAAGCAAGGCATGGGCGATTGAGGCCGCTGCGGCAGAGGCGGCGTCGCGTGCTGCCGAGGAGGTGCATCGTCCTCCGGTGGTGCCGATGGAGCGCGTGGTCGATCGCGAGGATATCGAACGTGGCGAGCGCGCCGGCCGCAGGCGCAGCCAGGAGCCAGGCTTTCCGCGCTTTTTTGCCGAGCTCAATTTGGGCCTGATTCTTACGGCCTTTGCCATCGTTGCGTTTAAAACCCCTAATCACTTTGCTTTTGGCGGTACCTCGGGCGTGTCGGTCATTCTTTCCACGCTGTTCCCGACCCTGCCCGTCGGCGTCTTTATGTGGATTATCAACGCGATCCTGGTCGTTCTGGGCTTTATCTTTTTGGAGCGCAAGGCGATTCTGTGGAGCGTCTTCGCTTCGTTTGCGCTTTCGGCCTACGTCTCGCTGTTTGAGCTCTTCATCCCGACGGATGTTTCGATGACGGGCGATATGTGGCTCGACCTGTGCTTTGCCGTGATCCTGCCGGCGCTCGGCAGTGCTATTGTCTTTGACATTGGCGCCTCGACGGGTTGTACGGACATTCTTGCCATGATCCTCAAACGCCGCACCACGCTCGAGATTGGCCGCGCACTGCTGTTGGTCGATATCGGCATCGTGACCATCGCGGCTTTTCTGTATGGCCCGCGCGTCGGCCTGTATTGCGTGCTCGGTCTGTTTGCCAAGACGCTCGTGGTCGACAAGGCCATCGAGAGCATTCACCTGCGCAAGGTCTGCACGATTATTTGCGCCGAACCGCGCAAAGTCGAGGAGTTTATCGTCAAGCATCTCAACCGCACGGCAACGATCAGCCGTGGCTACGGCGCCTTCTCGGGCAAGTGCGTCACGGTGATCATGAGCGTGCTGAGCCGTCGCGAGGCAGTGCAGCTGCGCCGCTATACCCGCGAGATTGACCCTGATGCCTTCATCACCATCGTCGATAGCTCCGAAATCGTCGGCAAGGGCTTCCGCGGCACGAACTAGCGCGGACGCACCCTTCGAATCATTGAATAAGGCCACCTGCGTTGCAAATCGGTCATCTTGGGGTATTTGTCCCCACATTGGGCGATAATGATGTCAAAGACATCGTTTGCGATCCAGGTGATTCGCTCTAGATACGAAGGGATGATTTCGATGTTCTGTTCGCAGTGTGGTGCCCCCATGGGCGATAACGACAAGTTCTGCGGCGTGTGCGGTGCTCCTAATACCGAGGTCAAGGCCGCCGGCCCCGCTCCGCAAGCTCAACCTCTGCCCCTCAGGGTCAGCCCCAGCAGTTTGTTCCGCAACCGCCCGTGGCGAATGCGTCCAAGGGCTGTGTGGCTCAGGCGTTTGAGGACATGACCAAGACGCCGGGCGTGCTGCAGCGCGTGTGCCAGATCGCCTTTTTGCCGGCGCTCATCTGTGTCGTGTCAGTGCTCGTGCTGTTCATTCCCGTTATCGGCGGTATCGCGGCTGCCATCGGCTTTTTGGCTGCCTGTGTGGCAAGCGCGTGCGGTTCTGGCTTTGGCATCGAATGGGGCCGCGACCTGTCGCTTAAGGTCGATGACGGCATGGATCGTCCGCTGATGCGCTCCACGTCGTTTGGTCTGGGCGTCTTTTCGGGTGTTATCTCGGGCGTGCTCAAGGTTATCGCTGCCATTCCCGTTATCGGTGTGGCGCTTTCGCTGGTGGAGAGCGTGGTAATTGGTGCCGCGGGTTCGTATTCATATTACGGCTCTTATGCGCTCGAGGCCGCGCTGATCGGTTCGCTGGGCCTGTTTGTTCTGGCTATGATTGCCGCGGCGGTCCTGGGCGTCTTCTTTACCATGTTCGCCGACATCGCCGTGATGCACTTTGCGGTGACCGGCCGCGTCGAGAGCGCGTTTTCGCTCGATAAGGTTTGGGCGGCCTTTAAGAACAATAAGACCAAGCTGTTCTGCGCTTCGTTCCTTCCCGAGTTTTTGACGGGCCTGGTCGCCAACGTTGTCACATGGATCCTGACGCTCGTCTTTGGCACCATTGCCTCTGTCGGTATGTATAGCTACTACTACCGTCCTACGGCTATTGAGGCGCTTGTTACCGGCGGCGGCATTACGCTCGTATTGTTCTTGGTGCTGACGGCGTTTGTCACGGTATTCCTCACGGTCTTTGGCAACATGCTCAAGCATCGCGCCGTTGGCTATTGGGTTGCACGCTACGCAAGCGAGTGGGCCGACGAGGACAAGGATGACGTCCTGACCTTTGTATTGCCCTTCGAGAAGAAGTCCGCTCCTTCGGGTTACAGCGCTCCGGATGTCGCGCCTGAGCCCAAGCCCGCGCCCGAGCCGGCGCCCGTGCCTGAGCCTGACCCTGCGCCTGCACCTGAGCCCGAGCCGGCGCCTGAGCCGGCGCCCGAGCCCATGCCGGAATCGGAGCCCAATCCCGAGCCGGAGCCGAGTCCCGACGAGGATCCGCGGGATGAGTAGCTCTGCCGCCTGCCATTTGGGGACGGGGTAGAAATGGTAGAAATAGAGCCTGACAAATGAGCGGGGGCGGACGTGTCGAAACGTCCGCCCCCGCTTTGACATCGCGATGTGGCTATGACTGCGAGATGCCAGCGAATCGATTACTCGTCGTGCTTCTCCTCGCGGCGAGCGGCGGCGCGAGCTTCGTGGATGCCCTTGATCGCGGCACGACGAGCCGTGCGGGCATCGTGGATGGCGTCACGGGCCTCGGCAGTCGTCGCCTTGGCAGAGCGCAACTTGGCTGCCAGATCGGGGTTGGTCTCGGCAACCGCGGTAATCGCGGGGCCGTCGAGCTCCTCTTGCGTGGGCTCGGCCAAAAAGTCGATAGCATACTGGGCGGCCACCATGGAGCCCTTTGCCAGCACGGTCTCGTCAATCTTGTAAAAGCAGGAATGCTGGGCGTACGTGGCGCCAATCTTGGGGTTGCGCGTACCTACAAAGGCGAGCACGCCCGGTACGCGGCGCAGGTACTCCGAAAAATCCTCGCCCGAAAGCGTGCCGCGATAATGGCCTTGGCCGGTGGGGCCCAAGCACTTGATTACAGCCTGACGACAACGCTCGCTCGAGGCGACGTCGTTTTCGACCTTGTAGTTGGCGATGGTGTAGTCGGTGAGTTCGGCCTCGGCGCCTAGTGCTGCTGCGGTGTGCTCCACGATGCGGCGCATAAGCTCGGGCATTTCCTCATGCGTCTTGTCGCCATAGGTGCGCACCGTGCCGGCGAGGTAGGCCGTGCCGGCAATAACGTTGCGCGCGGTGCCGCCGTGCAGCTCGCCGACGGTGATGACCGCCGGCTCGTAGGGGCTAATCTCGCGCGAAACGATAGTCTGCAAGGCGTTGACGATCTCGGCGGCAACCATAACGGCGTCGTGGCCGCGCTGGGGCATGGCGCCGTGGCACGAGGTGCCGCGGACATCGATGCGGAACCAGTCGGTGTTGGCCATGCGCGGGCCGGGCTCGCAGCTTACGGTGCCGGCGTCGACCTCGCTCCAGATGTGCGCGGCGTAGGCGCCGTCGATGCCGTCGAGCACACCCGTGCCGATCATGAGTTTGGCGCCCTGGCCGTTTTCCTCACTGGGCTGGAAGACGATGCGGACCTCGCCGTGGATGTCGTCGGTCATATGGCGCAGGATCTGCAGCGTGCCGAGCATCATGGCGATGTGGCAGTCGTGGCCGCAGGCGTGCATGCAGCCCTCGTTGACGCTGGCGAACTCCTCGCCGGTCTGCTCGGTGACGGGCAGGGCGTCGATATCCGCACGCAGCAGGATGCGGCGGCGCGGCGTGCCGTCCTCGCGGTAGGCGTCGGGCGCGGTGCCGCGAAGGGTCGCCACCAGACCCGTCTTAAGGGGGCGCTCGTAGGGGATATTCATGGCGTCGAGCTGGTTGGCGATGTCGGAGGTTGTGCGCTCTTCGGCGAGGCTCAGCTCCGGGTGCTTATGGAAGTGCCGGCGCTGCTTGATGATATAGGGCTCAAACTCGGCAGCGATATCTTGGATGGCTGCGGTGACGTCGTCTGCCGCGCGAACCTCGGTTGCTGCCATAATCTGCTGTGCCTTGGTCTTCGTCATGGTCGATTTGCTCCTTGCTGGGTTGATCGCAAAATCGTACAGGCTCTCTCCAGTATGCCACCTGCCGCTAGGGCTGGTAAAGTTGCCGTTTGCCGCTTGGGGTTTTGTAACCGAGACGGGGGAGTACACTCGGGGGTGTTGAATTTCCTGCCAGAAATGGGGACGCCCATGCAACATATCGATCGGATTATCCGCTCCAAGAACGTCTTTACCGCGCAAGACGGCATCGATGATGCCCGCGAGCTGGCAATTGCCATCGCGGGCGACCGTATTGTCGCGGTCGGCAAACCCGACGACGTGATTGCCGCCGCTCCCGCCGTCACGCCGGTTATCGATTACGGCGAGCAGTTTGTTTGCCCCGGTTTCCACGATGCGCACTTGCACTTCTTCCATACCTCGGTCGGCTCCTCGCCGTACATGCTCATGGATATGGGCACGTCCGAGGCAGCACTGGTACAGCACGCGCTCGAGTTTTCCCAGGACCTGCCCGATGACGCTTGGGTTGTGACGCAGGGCTGGCGCGACTACCGTTGGGACCCGCCCGAGCATCCTACCAAGGCGTCGCTCGATGCAGCATTCCCCGATCGCCCCTGCGTTATGTATTCGGGCGACGGGCACACGCTTTGGCTCAACAGCCGCGCACTTGAGGCGCTCGGCGTCACGCGCGACAGCGAGCCGCCAGCGGGCGGCAGCTACGACAAGGACGCAAACGGCGAGCTCGTGGGCATTGCTCACGAAGCGGCTGCCATGCAGCTGTTGCCGCGCTGCCTTGAGTGGCTGGGCGAAGATCGTATCGCAAGCGCCTACGCCGATCAAATGAGGCGTATGGCCGAGCAGGGCATCACCTCGATCTGCGATATGTCGCTCATGCCCATGCCGGGCTGCGACTTTATTCGCGACGATGTTTACGACAAGCTGCAGGCCGCCGGCAAGCTGGGCATCCGCGCCCATCTGTTTCCCACGCTGCTGGATGACCAGTCGCGCTTGGAAGAGCTGCAGGCACGTTACGCGAACAATGTGCTGCTCTCGGCGCCGGGCTTTAAGCAGTTCTTCGACGGCGTGTCGAGCGAGCACACGGCATATCTCACCGAGCCCTATACCAATCCGCGCTTCCCGGGCGACCAGGGCCGTCTGACGGTCCCGGCTGAGCGCATGCGCAAACTGGTTCTGGCGGCTGCGGAGCGCGGTCACACCGTGCGCATCCACGTCATTGGTGACGGTGCGATTCATGCCGCGCTGGATATCTTTGAGGAAGCGGCCGACCTGTACGGCCTGCCCCAGCACGGCCATAACACGCTCGAGCACCTGGAGAACCTGCTGCCCCAGGACATCGATCGCCTGCGCAAGCTCAACGTGGTTGCTTCGAGCCAGCCCTGCCACATTACACTCGACCCGGGTGGACCGGAGCGCGATCTGGGCCTGGAGCGCAGCCGCATCATGTGGCCGTTCGCAACCTATAAGCAGCGCGGCATTCGCCAAGCCTTCGGTACCGATAGTCCTATCACGCCCGTTACCAGCATGAACGTGCTCTACACGGCAATCACGCGCCAAGATCCTCGCAGCCATTGGCCCGAGGGCGGCTGGTTACCGAGCGAGCGCATCGATGCGGCAACAGCCCTGCGCAACTACACCCTGGGCAGCGCCTATGCAGCGGGCGACGAGCAAAACCTCGGCAGCTTGGAGCCCGGCAAGTACGCCGACCTGGTAGTCCTGGACCAAAACCCGCTCACCGTTGACCCCCAAGACCTCCAGGCTACCAAGGTTCAGGCCACCTATCTGGCAGGTAACTTGATTTACGAGCGCTAAGTATTCATGCCGTACCGTTAAGCGCGGCTCGGACAGCCTATTTTGGGATAGCGCTCGAGTCGCGTTTGTTTGCCGGTGGGGATTTGTTAGGAGCGTCCCCGCTCTGATGGATTTGGGCGCAGGGCGGATGCGCCGCTGCCCTGCGCGCTCAATTTGGACATCAGCAATGCTGCCTCTTGGTGTTTTGCATACTTCCCATTACAGATTGCATAAAAAGGCTGGGATATTCTTCCTGATCCTGATGTACCCCCGCCCGTGCCGTGCAAAAAACGGAGTATTCAGCACCGCGAGCTCTGCCGGTGCCGCTGCAGTCGGGTGGCATTGCGGAGATCGACGTCATTTTGGGCTCCGGTACGGCGCGAGGC
>URZR01000004.1 GCA_900552425.1 uncultured Collinsella sp.
CGCGCCGATGGGTTTCCGGCGCGGCCCGCTTTACATGGCGTCCGTATGAGCGAGGTGTCGCGTCAAGCGGCGGCCTACTTGGCGTCGTAGGCCTCGGTGTCCCACCAGTCGAGCTGGGCGATGTTGTCGCGGATGTGCTGGCAGCTCTTGTGGAAGCCCTCGAGCTCGTACTCGGAAAGGTCGAGCGTGTAGACCTCCTCGACGCCCTCGGCGCCGATCACGCACGGCAGGGACGTGAAGATGCCCTCCTCGCCATACTGGCCGGTCATGAGCGTGGAGGCGGAAAGCACGGCGTGCTCGTTGTGCAGAACGGCAGCGCAGACGCGCGCGGCGGAGTTGGCGACGGCGTACTCGGTGCACTGTTTGCCCTGGTAGGTTACGTAGCCGCCCTTGCGCGCGAGCTCCTCGACCTCCATGTGGTCAAAGGCGTACTTGTCGGGGTTCTCGGCCTGAAGCTCGTTGAGGCTCTTGCCGGCGATGGTCGCGGCCTTAAAGGCGGCCAGTTGGCTAAAGCCATGCTCGCCAATCATGTAGGCGTCGATGGACTTGGGGCTCACGCCGACCTTCTTGGAGATCTCGGTGCGCAGGCGGGCGGAGTCCAGGCCGCAGCCCGAGCCGATGATCTTCTTGGGATCGTAGCCGGTCAGGTGCCACAGCTCGGTGCACACGACGTCGCAGGGGTTGGAGATGCTCACGAAGATGCCGTCAAAGCCGGCGTCGACGATGCGCTTGGCAAAGGTGCGGGCGGCGTCGGTGGTAAAGAACAGCTCGCCGTCGCGGTTGCTGGCGGCCAGCGCGACCTTGCCGGCGGCGTTGACGATGACGTCGCAGCAGGCCAGCTCCTCGTAGTGGTCGTAGCAGTTGACGATCTTGGTGTTGTACGGGACAAACGAAAGGGAGTCGCGCAGGTCCTGGACCTCGGACGTCACCTTGGCCTCGTTGATATCGCATAGGTACAGCTCATCGGCAATGCCCTGCATGAGCAGGCTGTTGGCGACATGTGCTCCTACGTGGCCCTGGCCGACCACCCCGATTTTACGCGTCTGGTACATATATGTATCCTTTCGGCCGAGTTTTTCGCGTCGAACCATTGTAGCGTCCTGTTGCCACTTTGCTAGGCTAAAGCGCCACAGATTTTGGGACATGCCGTAATCTCTACTTTTGGAGTGATTTGGGCCGCTGACGGCATCGCTGGGCGATGTGCTCGCGCGGATGGGGCCGGTCGTTGTACCATAGCTGCAACTGACTCGTAAGGAGCATCCATGCCCATTCGCATCCCCGACGCCCTCCCTGCCGCCGCGCAGCTCGAGAGCGAGAACATCTTTGTCATGACCGAGTACCGCGCGCTGCATCAGGACATCCGTCCGCTGCGCGTGCTCATCCTCAACCTCATGCCCACCAAGATCGCCACCGAGACGCAGATCATGCGCAAGCTCTCCAACACGCCGCTGCAGGTGGAGGTGGACCTGCTGCGCACCAAAACGCACGAGGCCACGCACGTGAGCGCCGGCCACCTGGAGACGTTCTACCGCACGTTCGACGACATCCGCGACATCCACTACGACGGCCTGATTATCACGGGCGCGCCCGTGGAGCAGATGCCGTTCGAGGAGGTCGACTACTGGCCCGAGCTCTGCCAGATCATGGATTGGTCCACCACGCACGTGCACTCTACGCTGCACATTTGCTGGGGCGCGCAGGCGGGGCTCTACCATCATTACGGTATTCAGAAGTACGACCTGCCGGCAAAGGCGAGCGGCGTGTTCGAGCATTATCTGGTGAAGCCGCAAAGCCCGCTGGTCCGCGGCTTTGACGACCGTTTCTATGCCGTGCATTCGCGCAACACCGATGTGCGCCGCGAGGACGTGGAGGCCGAGCCGCAGCTTGAGGTCGTGGCCGTGTCCGACGAGGTGGGCCTGTACATCGTCAAGTCGACCGACAGCCGTCGCTTCTTTGTCTTTGGCCATCCCGAGTACGATACCGACACGCTGCGTCTGGAGTACGAGCGCGACGTGAAGCGCGGGCTCAACCCTCAGGTGCCGGCGCATTACTTCCCGGGCGACGATCCCGCTGCCGAGCCGCGCAACGTCTGGCGCAGCCAAGCTCAGCTGCTCTACACCAACTGGCTCAACTACTACGTCTACCAAACCACGCCCTACGACCTGGCCCGCGCCGGCGAAGAGCACTAGGCCGCTGTCGTGGCTGTGGCTGCGGCGGTTACCGTGGCCGCTACGCGACGAGCGAGGATAATCGGACACACGAGCGCGGATAATCGGACGCATGTTGAATGAGCGTGGATAATCTCCCGTTTTTAGCTCGTAAGGGGGCCCAAAGCGGGAGATTTTCCACGCTCGATTTTTCTGCAGCTGTTGTACCGGCGGCAGCATCATGCGTCGAGTACATACGGGCCGCATCGCAAACTAGGTAGTTTCGAGCCACAGCATATTTTCTTTTAAGGAAATCGACGGCTTTTGAGGTTCAAAATGTGGAGACAGGGACCTCTCGACAACCGTTTTACCTGCAGATATAAGCCATTAACCTAAAGCGTTCAAAACCGTCAAGCATTTGGTCAGCTTTTGGTTGGCATTTGGTCAGACTTCGCATGAAACCGCCTGGTACGTTGGCGCCGTTCCAAGAGTTGGGAGGCGACGTGGCAAACATGACGGCGAATCAAAGACTTGCAGGTCACATTAAGGCATGCGAACAGCAGATGAGCTGCGTGTACGCGCGAACTGCGGCGGAGGCAAAGCAGATTGAGCGACGGGTGGCGGCGGGAAGTCTAGAGGCGGTCATGCCAGGGCTGTATGCGCGTCCGGAATATTGGTCCGAACTCAAGTTTCGACAGCGTTATCTGCATCGGGTGCGGGCCCTTGCGCAAAAGCATCCCGACTGGACGTTTTGCTCCTATACGGCGGCTGTTATCTATGGCCTTTCGGTTTCGCATGCGGATTTGACGCACATCCATATCGCCGTGGCACCGGCACAATCAACGACGCCGGGCTCTCAGGTCGTTCGCCATCGTTATGTTCGTCAAACACGGGCCACCCAGATGGACATTGCCGTGACCGATATCGATCAAACGATTACGGATTGCCTGGTCGATGCATCGTTTGTCGAGGGACTGATCATTGCGGACTCGGCGCTTCATGAGCAGCTGTTGTCGAAGGAGCATCTCGTTGAGGCAGTCAACAAGCTTGGCTTAAATCGTCGCGGTGTTGTGACGGCGCGCAGGGTTGCACGGTATGCCGATGGCCTGTCGGAAAGCGGTGGCGAGTCCAAGGCGCGCGCCCTGATGATCGAGCGCGGCTGGCAGACGCCGGAGCTGCAAATTGAGCTGTTCGACCCGGTTGAGCCGGGACGGCCGTATCGCGTCGACTACTTGTGGCGCGTGGAAGATCGGCTGATCATCGGGGAATTTAACGGATTCGTTAAAAGCGAGAAGGCAGCGGAGGAGGGCAAGCTTGCAAAGGCGCAATTTGATGAGCGCCAGCGCGAGTCGAGGCTTTCGCTGCTCGATAACTGTAAGATTGTGCGCTTGTGCTGGGATGATCTAAGGGACCCGACAAAGCTCGATCGCAAGCTCAAGGTTGCCGGCGTGCCGCGTGCATGCTGAGGCGGTGGCAGGGCGTTAGGCTGCACGAGCGTGGAAATCCGGACGGATGAGCGTGGGAATTTAGACGCGATTTGGTTGAGCGTGGATTTTCGGACACACGAGCGTGGATTATCGGACGTTTGAATAATGAGCGTGGATAATCTCCCGTTTTTTGCCCCCGAACAGGCCCAAAGTGGGAAATTTTCCACGCTCATTTTTGTGGGGTGCAGCGTGCCAGCCGTTAGGCGCTGATGATGTGAGGTAGCGGCAGGTCGTGGACGTCGGTGGGAACGCCGTCGACACGCTGCTCGTCAAAGGCGATGCCGATGATTTGGCATGCGGGTGAGAGCATGGGCAGGTAGCGGTCGTAGCAACCGCCGCCGTAGCCCAGGCGCGCGCCGGTTTGATCGAAGGCCACGAGCGGCACAACAATCATGTCGAGTGCTTCGGCAGGCACGATAGGGAAGCGGCCGCTGTCGATGTCCGTGGCTGCGAAGGCCCGCGTAGGGTGGCCGATAAACGGGGCCGCGTCCGCGTCGCCGGCAGCAACTGCCCGCATGCACATGCGTTGGCCACAAGCTGCGGCTTCGGCTGCCGAGAGCATGCACGGATAGGCCACGCGCCAGCCGCGTTTGGCGAAAGCTGCGGCAAACGCGGCAGGGTCGACCTCGGAACCCATCGCGGCATAGACGGCAACGGTGTGCGGCGCCGCGGCATCCAAGCGGCCCAGCAGCTCAACAAGCCGCGCGCAAATGACAGCAGACTTCGCCGCCCGCAAGTCCAAATCAAGAGCATCGCGCCGAGCAATCACCGCCCGCCGCAACTCAGCCTTGTCCATCCCGGCTTCCTCTCCCAAACCTACCAAAAAGGGACAGGTTTATTTTGGCAGGTTTTATCTGGGCAAACACCCAAACCACCACACAAATCATCGCAAGGGGGGCAGTTCATGGAGACCTTCGTAGTGGTTTTGACGAAGAGCGGGTGTTCGCGGCGGTTTGTCTCGATCTGTAACAGTAACTCGGCAAAATTGGACTTAGATGTTACAGATTGAGACAAAGGGCCGGCGTCATCCGGAAACGTCTCGATTTGTAACATCTGGAGCCGATATTGCCGTCTAGATGTTGCAGATTGAGACAAACCGCCGCGGTGGGCTGCGCCGCCCCACTCAAGCCGCAGAAAAAGGTAGATTTTCAGGCATGTTCCAAAAATCTACCTTTGTGCGTTAGCCCATCAGGTCGACTACGTTAAAGCCGGCGTTGCTCTTGGCGATGACGTCTCGGCCGCCAAAGACGCAGGTGGGCGACTCGGCTGCGATGCGCGTGACGTCGGTGCCGAGCGAGCGCAGCTCACCGGGCGTGGCGGCGAGCATCTGGGCGCGACGCTCCTCGCGCGCATGCGGATCGAGCCCGGCCAGGTAGGTCGTGTTGCGGCGCTTGGTGAGCGCATAGGGCTTCACCGGCGCGTCCATGCCGCTCACGCAGCTCACGATAAAGCCCTCAAAGGCGGCCTCGTCGGGCTCAAAGCGGCCAAGCCATGCGCCTGCACGCTCCACGCGCTCAATCGAAGGGTCAATCGCCGGGTCGCGGTAGGTGTAGAACGCCGTCTGGCGCTCGCCGGCTGCGCGGAATCCGCAGCCGTATGCACCGCCCTTCACGCGAATCTCGTTCCACAGGTAATCGTAGGAGAGCGCGTTGGCAGCCACGGCCCAAGTGCCTGTCACGTCAAGCCCCAAGCGACGCGGGTCGCACGCGCTTGCCGCAAAGCAAATGTCGCTGGGGATGACGAAAGCCTCGTGACGGTCGCGCGGCGTCGGCACCACGAGCGCGTTGCGGCCGGCATCGGCGCCGTCGCCTGCGCCAAGCCCCAGGTCGCCCGCGGCATCCCAGTACGCGTCAAAGTCCTCGTCGCTGCCGGTAAAGCTCGCCATGCAGCCATCGGCCACAAAGATGCGGCCTGCCAGTTCGGTAAGCTTGGCGCGCAGGTCGTCCAGGCGCTCGTCAAAGTGGTCGAGCAGATCGCGCAGGAACAGGTAGAAGTCCACGCCCGAAAGCTGCTCGCGCACCACGGCCGAAGGCGAGCTGTAGCTCATCGCGCGACCGAGCGCCGCCGAGTGACCATTGTTGATAAAGCCCTGCTCAAGCCCAATGCGAATCTGCGTGAGCACGTCGCGCACGCGGTCGGCGTCGGCATCTGCCAAAAGCGTGCTCGACCATACCTCGCGCGGCAGACTCGCCAGTGCATCAATCTTCTCGGACAGGGCGCCGGCGCTCACCAGCAGGTAGGGGCGCACGCCGTCCACGTCGGGCTGCGTCATGACCTCGGTCGTAAAGCTCAAAAAGCCCAGCTTGCCGGCGATGAGATTATCGAGTTCCTCGGCCGAATGCTCGCTCGTGGGCAGCTGTTTGAGCAGACGGCAGAGCAGCGTCACATAGGGCAGGTCCTCAAACGCGACGCAGCTCAGGTCGAAATACTGCATGGCGTAGGCCAAGCGGTTGGTGGGGATGCCGTGGCGCAGGCAGGGGATGGGCGCGGTCGTGTCCACGACCAGCGGCGGCTCGGGGCGCGCCTCGCCAATGTCGGACACGCGCAGGCGCGGCAGCGTGGCCTTGGCCTCGAGCGTGTCCTCGGCCTCCTGCGCGGCACGCAGCACGACCGTGCGCTCGACCACATCGGCCAGCTCGGCATCGGTCATGGCGTCGCGCTTGGCTGCCAGCTCAGCGGCCTCGGCGCCCTCTGCGCCCTCGGCGGCGTCCACCGGCACCAGCTCGACCAGCGCCATGTGGTCGTTCTGCAGCACCAGCTCGCGCAGCAGGTCTTCAAAGTAGCTGCCGTCCAGCTCGCCACGCAGCTCCTCGTACACCGGGCCGTACTTGAGCGCCAGCGTCGCGGCGTCGTCATCGTAGAGCCACGTGCTCAGCGCATCGCACGCAATGGCTACGCCGTCGGCGATGCCGTAGTCGCGCTGGCGCAGGTCGTATTCGTTGCTGCTGATGATGGCTTCCAGGCGCTCGCGCGGAACGCCGTGCTCACACAGGTCGCGGCAGGCGTCCTGGAACACGCGACGTAGTTCGCGCGCCACGCCGGGCTGCGCGTTTTGCAGCATGATGAGTTCGTAGGGCTGCAGGCACTCGGCCGCGGTGTAGCTCACCACGTTGCCGCCCAGGCCGGCGGCCAGAATGGCCTTCTTAACCGGCGCTTCGTTGGAGCCCAGCAGCGCCTCGAACAGGATGTCCGCCGCGATCGTGCACTTGCGGTCGAGCGCGCTGCCCAGCACAAGGCCCAAGCCTACCAGGGCGTTCTCGGGCGTGGTGGCCATCTCGACGCGCTTGTACTCGCAGGTCACGGGTGCCTGCACGACCAGCGGATTGGGCGCCAGCATGGACGGGTCCTCGCCGGCGGCAACGGCTGCGTCCATGCGGCAGCTCGCGGCACTCGGCTGCGACAGATAGCGCTCGTCCAAAAACGCCAGTGCGCGGTCCACATCCAGGTCGCCATAGAGCGTGATGTAGGAGTTGGAAGGGTTGTAGTGGCGCGCGTGCGTGTCCAGGAACTGCTCGTAGGTGAGCGCCGGAATCGCGCGTGGGTCGCCGCCGCTCTCGTGCGCATAGGCGGTGTCGGGGTAGAGCGCGGCGTTGACGGCGTCGTCCAGCACGCTCATGGGGTCGGACAGCGCACCCTTCATCTCGTTGAACACCACGCCGTTATAGCGCAGCGTGCCCTCGCGCGGGCTCGCGGCGCTGCCGTCGCCCTCGGCGTCCTCCGGCAGGTCCAGCTCGTAGTGCCAGCCCTCCTGCTCAAAAATGGTGGGCTTGGTGTAGATGGCTGGGTTGAACACCGCGTCCAGATACACGTCCATCAGGTTGTACAGATCCTGCTCGTTGGTGGTGGCAACGGGGTAGATGGTCTTGTCGGGGTAGGTCATGGCGTTGAGAAACGTCTGCATGGAGCTCTTGATCAAGTCGACAAACGGCTCCTTGACGGGAAACTTGGCCGATCCGCACAGCACCGAGTGCTCAAGAATATGGAACACGCCGGTGGAATCGGCCGGCGGCGTCTTAAAGCCAATGGCAAAGGCCTTGTTTTCGTCGTCGCATGCCAGGTACAGCAGGCGAGCGCCCGAGGCAGTGTGGCGCAGCACATAGGCGTCCGAGTCGAGCTCGGGCACGGTCTCGCAGCGCTCGACGGCAAAGCCGTGGCAGGTAGTGCCGGGCACCAGCAGTGCGGCGGCAGCGGCGCGCGGGTCGGTTGAGGTGGTGGGCATATGCAGTCTCCTTTGACGCCCCGGCGGGGGCGAATCGAGTCGAATCCTCGAGAGTATACCCATATGGGGCCGCGGCTCTGCATCGAACTGAAGACGATGTGGGTGGACTAGCCTAACTGGGTTGACGGCGAATGCCGCGGGTAGCCGCTGCATCCCGCTAAAGTGAAATAACACCCCGTTTACCGAATCATTTAGGAAATATATGGACTCCTAAAAAGTTCTAATACAATATAAGTCATCTATCTATAAACTGCTGATTTCTTGTAAAGGTATGGTTGATATGGTTGAGGCAAATAGCGTTATCCCCCTGTACAAACAGATTGTTCGTGCGCTTTCTGATTCAATCGCCAACGGCACGTACCGCCCGGGAGATAAGCTTCCGACCGAGGCGGAGCTTATCGAGCAATTTGGCGTGAGCCGAATAACAGTTCGCTCCGCAATTAAAGAAATGGAAGATGCTGGGCTTGTTGAGAGGGCCCGCGGCAAGGGCACGTTCGTTTCGTCGGACACGCAGATGTATGCCGCGGACGACCGTGAGAGCTTTACCCATTCGTGCCAGCTTGCGGGCAAACAGGCGTCTACCAGGGTTCTCGAAATGGGCTGGGACTTCCCAAGTCTGCGAGACGCGAAGTTCCTGGGCGTAGACGATACCCAAAAGGTATTGCGTAGCCGGCGTCTGCGCCTTGTGGATGGCAAGCCCACGATGCTGGAAACCAATAGCTATTCCGCTGCGCTTTCTTTTTTGGAGCATGAGTCCCTCGATGATTCGCTGATGGCGGTACTCGATCGCCAGGGGATCAAGATGGGCCCCAACACGCGTACGCTCGAGGTCTGCTATGCGAGCGAGCTCGAGGCGGCATACCTTAACGTGGAGCTGGACTCTTCGCTGCTTCTGTTTGTCGATAGACGTTATGCCCCAAGTGGCGAGCCGCTTTTCATCTCCCGTCAGGTGTACTGCACCGAGCGACTGAAGTTCTATTTGTAAATTAGAGATAGATTGGTCGATTTACCGACCAATTGTTACCGTTCGCGGATTTGGAAAATAGACACACCACGTAGGGTAGATTGCTAATATACTTTGTTATGACAATATAGTACGTCCTATTGGTATTGGAGAACTATGAATAAGATATTGCTAGCGAGTCATGGTTATCTCGCCCAAGGCATGAAAAGCTCTCTGGAGATTCTGATGGGCACCAACGACCGAATCGAGTGCCTGTGCGCCTATGTCGATGACGATTCAAGGGACGTCGCGGCGTTGATTGATGCATGGATGGAGACGAGGGACCCTGCCGACTCTTGGTTTGTCGTGACTGACATCTTTGGCGGCTCTGTAAACAACGAATTCATTCAGAGGCAGACCGACGGATCGTTTACGTTAATCGCTGGAATGAACTTGCCGCTGCTGGTGGAAATGGTTACACAGCTGGACTCCCTGGATGCGGACAAGGCCAAAGCCGCGGTCGAGGGATCGCGTTCGTTTATTCAGCTTTGCGAGGCGGCGGACATGCTTGCCGGCGCCGAGGAAGAAGAGTTCTAGTTAGTTCTGGTTCGAGCCCTAGCTAGGGGCCACACCTGTCATTCCCTTTATCACGTGCGGAGATGATAACGATGATTAAGCTTACGAGAGTTGATTACCGACTGATTCACGGCCAAGTTGCCATGTCCTGGACTCACGCTTTGGATGTAGATTGCATCTTGCTTGCCAGCGATGCTGTGGCAAAAGACGACATGAGGAAGGCGGCCTTGAGGCTCGCCCGCCCCAACGGCGTTAAACTCGTCATCAAGGATGTTGACGCTGCTATCGAGGCGCTCAACAGCGGCGTTACCGACAAGTATTCGCTGTTTATCATCACTGAGACGATTGAAGATGTCTATCGTCTCGCTAAGGGTTGCAAAGACATCAAAGAGATCAATCTGGGCGGAACCCGAAAGACCCCTGAGACCACGCTTCATCCGACCCCTGCGATCTTTGCGACCGAGAAAGATGCCGAGCATATCCAAGAGCTCCTGGGCGATGGCGTGGCCATCGAAATCCGTCAGGTCCCCAATGACGCTAAGGTGTTTGCCAAGGACGTTTTCTAGCCGGAAACACGTTGATGCTCGGCATTTATTGAACCAATGCTCTATGCCTATGCCCGTCGATCATTTGATCGGCGGGCTTTTTATTAAAGAAAAATCAAAAAAATCTGAAATAGTTCTTGCATAGTTAGTTATATAAAGTATTATAACGTCATGGGATGAATGAAGGGTTCATCCAAGTGAGTTAGGAGTAAGGGATGTTCAATTTCGATGAGCCTCGTTACGAGAAGGTTGTGAGCGATGCCCTCGCTCTCCGTCCTCAGATTGAGGCTGCCGTGGACGAGGTCTGCGAGCAGGGTTATTCCAACATCTTCTTCATCGGCTGCGGCGGCACCTGGGCCCACACGCTCCCGATGAAGTATTGGGTCGAGACCACCACGGCCGACGTCGATGTCCACTGCGAGATCGCCGCAGAGTTCCTCGCCTGCCCGCCCAAGACCTTCAACAAGGATTCTGTCTGCGTCTTCTCCACCCGTACCGGCACCACCCCCGAGATCATTGAGGCTGCCAAGTTCTGCCAGGAGCAGGGCGCCCGCACGCTGATGTATGTCTCCAACGACAACACCCCGGCCACCGAGTACGCCGATTACAAGTTCTTCAGCTTCGCCGAGGACGACGTTCTGTGCGAGGCCATCTACACCTACCAGATCACGCTGGTCGCCCGCTTCCTCAAGAACGCCGGCGCCTTCCCCAAGTACGACACCTTCATGGAAGAGTTAGGCAACATCGCTCCGTACCTCATCAAGGCCAAGGACGCTCAGGACGAGCGCTGCGCCGCCATGGCCGAGGACTTCAAGGACACCGATTACCACATGGTGATTGGCTCCGGCATGCTCTGGGGTGAGGCCTACGACTACGCCATGTGCATCCTCGAGGAGATGCAGTGGATCAAGACCAAGTCCATCCACGCCGCCGAGTTCTTCCACGGCACCATCGAGCTGTGCGAGGAAGGCACGAGCCTCATCATGCTCTACGGCGAGGACGACACCCGTAAGCTCATGGACCGCGTGGACAACTTCACTCACATGCTCGCCGACGAGAAGGGCGTCAACGTCCGCGTGAACAAGTTTGACACCGCCGAGGTCGAGCTGCCGTTCAGCGACCCCGAGTTCCGCAAGATCGTCTCCCCGATGGTCACCTACACCATCACCGAGCGTCTGAGCTGCCATCTCGAGCACGTCCGTAACCACCCGCTCACCACGCGTCGTTACTATCACCAGATGAACTACTAATCCTCTCAAATTGCTGCGGTTGTCTGCAGGCGAGCTGCGCAGAATGCCTCGCCTGCAGACCTGTTTCTGGGGTTGATCGAAATGGTTGTCCAGTATCTTCTAGTTGCACTGGTCGCATTTATTGCGTCCATGGACGAGCAATTATTTGGCATTACGATGCTTGGTCGTCCGCTGTTTACGAGCCTGTTTGTCGGCTTGATCCTTGGCGATGTCCAGCAGGGCGTTATCGTCGGCGCTGCTTTGGAGTCCATGTTCATGGGCGCCATCATGGTCGGCGCGGCGGTTCCTCCCGAGGTCTATGCCTCCGGCGTGCTTGGCTGCGCGTTTGCCGTCATTACGGGTACGGGCACGGCAACTGCCGTCGCGCTCGCCCTTCCCGTCTCCGTCTTCCTTCAGGTGTGGCGCAACTTCTGCTACGCCGTTCCGGGTGCCTTTGCCTGCAAGAAGATTGAGACCGCTCTGGCAAATCGCGATCTTGCCAAGGCGAATCTGTACCATCTGACCATCGTGCCGCTGTCGATTGGCATTCCGTCTGCACTGCTGGTGTTTGGCTCGCTGTTCTTTGGTGCCGACCTTATCAACAATGCGCTCAACGCGATTCCGCAGTTTGTGATGGACGGCCTCAACGTTGCGTCCGGCGTCATGGTCTGCATCGGCTTCGCTCTTCTTATCAGGACCATGGGCGATAACAAGCTCCTTCCCTGGCTGTTCCTGGGCTTCATTATGGTCATCTACCTCAAGATGGACGTGGTCGGCGTCGCCGCAGCTGCCATTTGCGTCGCGCTGCTCCTGGCCTTCCGCGAGGGCTCGTCCGGTCCGCAGACGGTTGCTGCAGATGAAGAGGAGGACTTCTAATGGCTATCCAGAACACCGACCTCAAAGAGGCCAAGAAGGACGCGATTATGACTCCCGATATGTATCGGAGCATGTTCCTTCGCCAGTTTACGAGCCAGTGCTCGCAGTCGTACGACAAGATGATGGCAATGGGCTTCATGTACACCATTCAGAAGCCCCTGCGAAAGATCTATCCCAACGACGACGATTACTATGCGGCGCTCGATCGCCATACCGAGTTCTTTAACATCACGCCTCATGTGCTTCCGTTTGTAGCCGGCCTAACGGTTTCGATGGAAGAGCAGGCGGCTGCCGATAAGAACTTCGACACGTCCTCGATTAACGCCATGAAGGTCGGCCTTATGGGACCGCTTTCCGGCATCGGCGATTCGTTCTACTGGGGTACGTTCCGCGTGGTTGCCGCCGGCATTGGTATTGGCATCGCTTCGACGGGCAACCCGCTCGGCCCCATCGTGTACGCGCTCATCTACTCCGTGATTAACTTTGCAACGCGTATCGTCGCCGCCCATCTGGGTTACGACTTGGGAACCAAGTTTTTGCAGCAGTCCGAAGAGAGCAACCTTATGTCTCGCATGACGCATGCTGCCGGTGTTCTCGGAATGACCGTTATCGGCGCCATGATTGCGGCACAGGTCTCGCTGTCCACGGCTTTGACCTTTGACGTGGGTGGTTCGGAGATTGTCCTGCAGGATCTGTTCGATTCGATCTTCCCCGGTCTGCTGCCCTTGCTGGCAACGTTCGCTTGCGTTGCCCTCTATAAAAAGGGCGTCAAGACCATTTGGATCATCTTGGGCATCTTCGCAATCTGCATCATCGGAACGGGCTTGGGAGTGTTCGCGGCGGCGTAATGTTGACTGCTATGCTCGCGCGCTCGATAACTAACTGACCGTTTGAAAACGGAGCTCGGCGTAAGGCCGGCCCCGTTTTTTGTTCGAGGGATTTTCCGATCGTCCAAAAATCCAGGCTCATGCATCTCTCGTCTCTCATTCGTCACTAACACGAGAGATAGATTAAAGACGAGAGATAATTACGAGAGATAGCTCAGCAGCAAAGAGACAAGCAACCATGGTATTGTCTCAATATCGATTGTTCTACCAGCAAAAACATGATTTAATGAAGCAGGTAGAGATATCTTATCTCTCATCTTTCACTCATATCTAATACGAGAGATAACAGAAAGACGAGAGATAATTACGAGAGATAACTGAGAGACGAGGGAAATCCGTCTGCGGCATTCTCCGCAGGACCGAGCGAAGGGACGTGCAGATGAACGAAAACGAGCTGGCCGGTTTGCTCGAGTCTTTAAAGCGCATGGGTTCGGATGACCTTAACGTCGAAGTAAAAGAGAGCGCCACGACGCTTTCCCGCGACGTATGGGAAACGGTCAGCGCTTTCGCAAACACCGCCGGCGGCATCATCGTACTCGGAGTGAGCGAGCGTGCGGGTTTTGTCCCAGTTGCAAACTTTGAGACCGAGAAAGTGCTCAACCAATTCGTGGCGGGCATGGGCGATGCCGGCGGTCGTGGAAAGCTGGCCAATCCGCCCAAATACACCATTGAGCGCGTGGAGCTTCGGGGTACCGTTGTTCTCGTCATCACAATCGAGGAGCTCGACCCGTCGAGCAAGCCTTGCTATGTAATAGAACGGGGCGCCCAGGGCGGCAGCTACAAGCGCATCGATGACAAAGACGTGCCGCTTTCGTCGACCGAGGTTTTGGCGCTGTCGTCATACGAACGGACGAGTCCTAGCGATCGCGATACGGTTCCCGGCACGAGTGTGGGCGATCTCGACGAGTCGCTGGTCGACCGCACGATAGAGCGTGCCTATTCGTTGACGCCCCGAGCGATGCACGGTGCGACGGACAGGAAGACAAAGATGGAGCGTCTGAATTTCCTCGACCCCCAGGGCAATGTTACCAAGGCTGGCCTCCTTGCCGCGGGCGTTTACCCTCAGCAGTTCTATCCCAAGCTCTTTATTGATGTAGCTGTCCATGCGGGAACTCAAAAGGGCGCTGCGGGACCGCTAAGGTTTATGGACCGCACAGTCTGCGAGGGCACCTTGGGCGAGATGATTTCGGATGCTGTCGCGGCTGTCGCCAAAAACCTGCGTCGCACCTCGACCGTTCAAGGCGTCTCGCGTATCGACTCGCTGGAGATTCCCGAGGAAGTCTTGCGTGAGGCGATTGCCAACGCCGTAATCCACCGAGAATACAGAGATCGGTTCTGTGGACAGTCGATCGCTGTTGACGTCTTTGATGACCGTATCGAGGTGACGAACCCTGGCGGTCTTTATGGCGGAAAAACTCGCGAGAATCTGTTTGACGGTAGTTCTCGGTGCCGCAACGCGACGCTCGTGAAGCTCATGTCGCTTGTCCCATTGCCCGACGGTGCGGGCTCTCCTGCCGAGGGCAACGGATCGGGCATCCCGATGATGGTCGATGCCATGCGTGCGCACGGTCTGGCCGAGCCCCTGTTCTGCCCGGGGTTCGATCGGTTCAAGGTCGTACTTTACCGTTCAAAGATCGAGCCGGTCGATCATGGCGGAGGCTTAATTGTGACGGCACTCAAACACTACGGCGAGCTGGGGACGCGTGAGCTGGCAAAACGCACGGGGCTTACAATTTCCCAGGTTAGGTCGCGCGTCAACGCGCTCATTGCTCAAGGCGAGCTTGAGCCCACGGCGCCGTCGACAAGCCGCAACCGCAAATATCGACTGTCAGAGCGCGTGGAATAAATGCGTTAGTGGACGAGGCGACCCAATAATCGACCCTCGATTGGCGCCCACTAAGGTAAAGCGGTTGTTGCCCAGTCGACGGTGATGCTAAAGACTCGGCTTACGCCGGCATGGCCCCGAACCCGTCCATCAGGAACAGCCTGAGAACCAGCTTGATGACATTTCCCGGTTTGACTTCAGCCGTGCCAAAGACGTGGCGCTCGGCGAGCTCGCTGCAGTATGCGTAGATATCGCGGATAAGGTCCGCGCCCGAAAGCGTAAACATGTAGCCTGCGTCCGAAAGCGCATTGGGTGCGGCGGGCAACTTGGTCATGCGACAAAAGGTCAACAGGTCGGGCGCCATAGCGTCTTGGTAGCCAAGATGGCCGCCGTCTTCTTGTGCGGCGAGTTCCAGCTGGCGTACTCGATCCAGCGCCGCTGCCAGCACAAAGCTCGGTGTGGGCGCATTGACGTCTTCCGTGTTCGCCACGAGTTTGCCCGCCGCCTGTGTGACAAGCCAGGCGACCTCGCGCTGGCAACGCACGGCCTTGCGCGTAACCGGCTTGATGGACGAAGAAGAAACGCTCCCCTTAGGCGGATTCGAAGCAGCCATAAGACCCTCCCATGAACAATCCGGCCCAACAAGCCCGGATGAAACACGTGCTACATCAGTATACAGGGGAGTGGGGTAGCGGGGTACAAGCGCGCCAGCGGCAAACCGAGAGCATCAACAATGTGCCTCCGCTCTATTTGGACGATGGTACGTGGGTCATTAAGTACTCGGTTCAAGCGCCGGGTACCGTTGGTTTTCGAGACCAGAATTACAACCGTAAAATGCTCAACTGCATGGAATGTGACGTCCCAGCCGGAGTCATATTTGCAACCGAGGTGGGCTATAAGGTGCTCGGCCTTGCGTTTGTTGAGCGGTTCGAGCCCGAAAACGGATGGTTTGTTCTGCACGGTCCTGTTCATAAAGGCGGACCGGACCCTCGTTTTGCGCCCGACATGAGTTATCTGAAGCACATACCCGTCGATATTGAGTTTGCCGGACAGGGTGCGACCGACGATGAAATTTGGCTTTGGCGGTCTTTTACGATCGTGCTGTTTGATCGGATCGCGTGGCGATGCAATCTCGCACACGCCTGCCGGTGCATGCTCTTCCTGATTTGTATAGCGAGAGGGGAGCGAACGTGAGCTGGCGAGGCGATATTGCGATGGGGAAGTACGGAAAACTGCCGTGCGCCCTTATAGACAACAAAATGTTTCCGAGCGTAGAAGTTGATTGCGGGTCGTTTGTCGTCGCCTGTCCTTGCTGCGGCTCGCAAATACCGTGCCTCGACATTCGGTTCATCGATGCGTGCGACAGACTTAGCGACGAAGTGAGAAAACGGACAGGCGTTCATATGCCGGTGTATCAGGAGAAATGCCCTGTTTGTGGCCTCGATATCGTGTACGACGCCGGCGACGAGGGATAGGTGATGCGGAGGAGCTGGCTGTGAAGGCATCTCTGTCCCTATAAATAAATCCCCTCACCGAGCTGCTTGTGGAACTTGGCGTGATGGTCGCGTGCCCAGGTAAAGAGCGCCTGGTCAAAGTCGGTGCGCGTGGCCGGGACGCCAAAGACGCCGGCAACTTCGACGCGTACAAACTCCAGTGCCGGCAGCTTGTTGATGGCAGTGAGGGCAAACGGGGACGAGGGCTCCTCGAACAGATAGCGGCTGCCTTGCAGCGCGTCGCAAATGGTGCACGTGTTGCCGAGCGACGGGGCTTTGGAGGCTCGCGCGCCTACGGGCTTGTAGCCGCAGCGCTTATGAAGGTAGTCGCGGATCTCGCCCGGCACGCAGCCAAGAGCGGGCACGATGGCGAGTGCGTTGGCGTTGGCCGTGTCGATGGCAATGTGCCCGGCTTCGTTGGGCGCGTGCGCGATGGCGATGCTCTCGTCGTTATCGGTTCGATAGGGAATGCCGAAGGCCGCGACCGAGGTCTCTTTGTGACACTTCCAGCACTCGCGCTTGCCCAGTACTAGATATATATACGGCGCTGAGGGGTCGGATCGGTCAACACCGGGCAGCCACTCGGCAAAGGGCTCGGGGTTGACGCCGCTGGGTACATACCAGATCTTCTTGGTCCGGTCCCATTTGGCGCCCAGCGCCTTGGCTTCTTCTTTGTGCGAAAAGGGGACATCGAGCTCGGTGCGCATGGCGGCTCCTTGGTGCTGCAGGTGCGAGTGGCTCAAGGATACCGCAGGGCGCAGACATCGCGGCGTTTTGTTGAGAAGTTGCGGCGCGGACTGCTTGGTTACGCCGTTAGATAAATTGGCAAGTAGATGGTCGGCTTTTGACCAGTTGGGCGGTTGGAGCAGCTTGCGGCGCAGTTTTGTGCCTGGCCATTGTTGATGTTGGGGTATTGAATATATTTGGCTGCCATTCGTCAGGTGAATTGTTGTTACGTTGCGATGACGGTTGGAACTGCCAGCGGATTTAGCGACAAAAAACAAAACAGCCCAGAGGACATAGCCTCTGAGCTGCGAACATTTGGTGGGCGTTAGAAGATTTGAACTTCTGACCTCTTCCGTGTCAGGGAAGCGCTCTCCCCCTGAGCTAAACGCCCGATCAAGGGTGCGCAAGCGCGCAAGGGATAATATAACGGAGCCTGAACTCGGTGGCAAGAACATTTTTAAAAATCGCTTACATTGTGGAATTCGGGGGCTTTGTCATATCCATTTCAAAAGAGCCTGCTGCCGCGATTTGACTGTCGCATAATGCAAGGCCATTGCGGTATCGAGCTATGGAAAGACGTCTGCGGAATTGTCATACCGATAAGCGGACAAGCCTTCGGCTGGTGCCTTCGCCGTGGTAAGGTAAGCCGAATTGTTTCCAGGCTGCTTCGAGGGAATGGAATGAGCAAAGAGCGTGTCGAGCAGGTCGAAGGCGCAGGGGCTTCGGTGCCGATGACCGATATATCGAACATTGATGTGCCCGAGGGCACCGATGAGCTCAGCCGTAGCACCCGCCGCGCTTGGCGCGAGCGCCTGAACAGCGCTTCGACGCGCAAGATGATCACGGGCGTCTTGGCTACGCTGGTGGGCGGTTCGTTTTGGGGCTTCTCGGGCACCAGCGCGAGCTTTCTGTTCGATACCTACCACGTCGACACCTTGTGGCTTATGAGCGTGCGTCAGATTCTCGCCGGTCTACTCTTTATGGCCGTGGTTGTTACGCGCGACCGCGAGCGCCTGATTAAGCTCTGGACCACACCCGCCGATCGCAAGCAGCTGCTGCTCTTTACCGCCTTTGGTCTGCTGTTCAACCAGTTTTGTTATCTTTCGGCCGTGCGCCTGACCAATGCCGGAACCGCGACGGTGCTCCAATGCCTGCAACTGGTCATCATTATGGGCTACACCTGCGTGATCGACCATCGCATGCCTCGCGTGCGTGAGGCCGTTGGCATTGGGTTGGCCCTGGGCGGCACCTTTTTAATCGCTACCGGCGGCGACCCTACCAGTCTGAGCATATCGCCGCTTGGCCTGGTCGCAGGCCTTATGTGTGCGGTCAGCGCCACGTGTATGGCGGTGATTCCCGCCAAGATCCTGCCCGAATACGGCAGCCCCATCGTCACGGGCTCGGCAATGCTCGCGGCGGGCGTGGTCTCGTGCGTCTTCGTGCAGCCTTGGGCGCATATGCCGGCACTCGACGCTGCCGGCGTCGAGGCGCTCGCGGTATTCGTGGTTATCGGCTCGTTTTTTGCTTACATGCTCTATATGCAGGGCGTTAAGGACATCGGCTCGGTGCGTGCGAGCCTCATCGGAACTGTGGAGCCGGTTTCGGCGACCATCACCAGCGCCGTTATGCTGGGCACGGTGTTTTTGCCGACCGACCTTATCGGCTTTGCCATGATCATCGTGATGATGTTCCTCACGGTGTAGCTGGCGCCGCCGCCAAGACAGAAAAGGTGTTGTGCCGCATTTTCGCCAATTGACGTCCGTGTCTGGAGTTTAGCTGTCGATGCTCAAAATGCCATAAACTAGTAACGTTATGGATTTTTTCATTGCGACTCAATTGCGAGGATTTCTTTATGGCTGGTAATCACTTTAAGGGCAGCGATAACGGCCGTCCTGCAGTTCCGCCGCGTCCGAACGGGGCTGGTAAGGCCGGCACGCCGGGCGGCGCTGGACAGGGCGGTTCCAGTAAGCGCGTGTCCCCGGGCGAGACGGCGATGTTTACCGCTCTGTACGAGCAGTCTCAAAAGGCGAAAAAGACCGGCCGTGCAAGAGGGAATGTCTTTGCGGGCGGTGCAACCTCCGCGTCGCAGCCGAGCGGGGCTCCTTCGGTACCTGCGAACAACGCAGGTGCTGCCAACGCCGCAAATGCCGCCGGCAACGTTAATGCCGGCAAGGCCGCCAACAATACTCCCTCTGCCGGTGGCGCGGGGCTTACGGGTAACCTTGGCACGATTTACACCGGTGCCTCCGAGACTGGCACGTTCGCCCGCCTGGATGATAGCGGTGCCGAGTTTGCGGGCTCGGGTTCCAAGGAAGATTATTACGATTTTGGCTTGAACTACGGTAGCGACGCTTCGTCGAGTTCGACCTCTGACGGTCTGGTCCGTCATCGCCATCGCAAGGGCGAACGCAAAAAGCGTCACACCGGCGCCATTATTGCCGCTGTAGTCGCGGTGCTTCTCGTTGCGCTTGGCGCAAGCGGCTTTATGCTGCTTAACTCGGCAAAGACCGTAAAGAGTGAAGCGAAGGAGGCCGTCGAGATTGTCGGTGGCCTTAAGGACAAGGTCACGTCGGGCGATTTTTCGACGCTGCCTGACGACGCGAAGAAGATTGATGAGCTTTGCGACAGCATGAAGGCGGAGACCTCGAGCCCGCTGTGGACGGCGGCTTCGTTTATCCCGGTGTATGGCAGCGACATCAATGCGGCCCGCACCATGATCGACGCCCTGTCCGATGTCTCGAGCAATGCGCTGGTTCCCATGGCCGATAACCTTTCGCAGGCCACGCCCGGCAAGCTGTTTCAGGACGGCATGATTAACGTGTCCGCGCTGCAGGCGGTCGCCGATTCGCTTTCCAGCAGCTCGAAGGTGTTCAAGAGCGCCAACGAGAAGATCCAGGGCATTGGCGATACTCATATTTCCCAGGTGACCGAGCTGGTCGATAAGGCCAAGGACGGCTTTGCCACCCTCAACGGCGCGGTTGACGCGGCGGAGAAGGTCGCCCCCGTCCTTCCCCAGATGCTCGGCGCCAACGGCCAGACGCGCAACTATCTTGTGTACGCCATGAACAACGTCGAGATTCGTGCCTGCGGCGGCTTTGGCGGTTCGCAGGGCCTGATTTCGGTCACCGACGGCCAGACGTCGATTGGCGAGTTTGTCCCCCGCATTGGACTCAGCGAGGATGAGGCAGTCGAGAGCGTCGACGAAGAGGATGAGGCGCTGTTCGGCAACCACAGTAACCTGTACAACTCGGGCAATACCTATTCGCCTGATTGGCCCCGCAACTCGCAGCGTGTCGCAGCCCTGTGGAAATCTCAATATGGCCAGGACGTTGACGGCGTCGTGGGTATCGACCCGGTGTTCCTGCAGTATCTGCTGGGCCTGGTCGGTAACGTGTCGCTGCCCGACGGAACGGTTGTCGACGGCACCAACGCCGCAAAGGTCCTCATGCACGATGTGTACTGGAACTATCCGGTCGAGGAGTCGGACGGCATCTTTGCATCCGTCGCCAGCGCTGCCTTCGACAAGATCCTTGGCGGTATCGGCGATGTCGATGTTACGAAGCTTGTCAGCGCCGTTGAGCGCGGTGCCGAAGAGGGCCGCCTGATCGCGTGGATGAAAAACGATGACGAGCAGAACGCTATCAAGGAGATGAACATCGACGCCTCGCTGCCCGATCCGGATGACCCGAGTGATGATCCCGTTGCTGGTGTCTACTTTAACAACCTGAGCTTCTCCAAGCTCGACTGGTACCTGAATGCCGATACGCAGATTGGCCAGGGCATCAAGAACGGTGACGGCACATGCTCGTATCGCATCACCGTTACCCTGACGAACATCATGACGCAGGAGGAGGCCGGCAAGCTGCCCGACTACGTCGCGGCGAGCGCGCCTGATGCCGCGCGCGACGACGAGCGTCTGAATGTCTCGTTGTTTGCCCCGACGGGCGGCAACATTACTGACCTGACCGTCGAGGGCACCCAGTTTGGTCTTGGTGCCGCTACGTGGCATGGAATCCCCTTCTATTCGGGCACCGTTGACCTGCATGCTGGCGAGACGACGACGATCGCATATACGCTGACCACGTCAGCCGAGGCGGGGGACAAGCCGCTTACGCTGCGTCAGACTCCTACATGCCAGGCGGCTCGCGACAGCGCGTCGGCGTAGGGTTTTTCTGGTAGCGCAGATAATCGAGTACCATTTTGGGGCGGACAGGCAATCTGTTCGCCCCTATTTTGTAAGGAGAGCGCATGAAGTACTTTGGCACCGACGGCTTTCGCGGTGAGGCTAACGTTGGGCTGACGGTAGAGCACGCTTATAGGATTGGCCGTTTTGTGGGCTGGTATTACGGTGCCAACCGCGAGCGCAAGGCGCGCGTCATCGTGGGTAAGGACACGCGTCGCTCGAGTTATATGTTTGAGGCGGCGCTGGTGAGTGGCCTGGTCGCGAGCGGTGCGGACGCCTATATGCTGCACGTGATCCCCACGCCGGGCGTAGCGCATCAGACCGTGGAAGGCTGCTTCGATTGCGGCATCATGATCAGCGCGAGCCACAACCCGTTTTGCGATAACGGCATTAAGCTCGTCAATAGCGACGGTTTTAAGATGGACGAGGACGTACTGGAGCTCATCGAGGACTACGTCGATGGCAAGAGCGAGGTGCCGCTGGCCACGGGCAACCACATCGGCGCCACGGTGGACTACATGCAGGGCCGCAACCGCTACATTGCCTCGCTCATCGCCAGCGCGAACTTTTCGCTGCAGGGCGTCAAGATCGGCATCGACTGCGCCAACGGCTCGGCGTCCTCGGTGGCCAAGCCGGTGTTCGACGCGCTGGGCGCCGACGTGCGCGTGATCAATGCCGCGCCCGATGGTTTTAACATCAACGTCGACTGCGGCTCCACGCATATGGAGCGTCTGCAGCGCCACGTGGTGGAGCAGGGCCTGGACGTGGGCTTTGCCTATGACGGCGATGCCGACCGCTGCCTGGCCGTGGACGAGCGCGGGCGCGTGGTCGATGGCGACCAAATCCTGTACGTGTGCGGCGTGTACCTGAACAAGCACGGTCGCCTTTCGGGCGGTACCGTGGTTCCGACGATTGCCAGCAACTTTGGCCTGATCAAGTCGTTGGAGCTTGCCGGCCTAAGTGCCGTGACCAGCGGTGTGGGCGACCGTCACGTGTATGCCAAGATGCGCGAGGGCGGTTACAGCCTAGGCGGCGAGCAGACGGGCCATACGATCTTTGGCGATATCGAGCGCACGGGCGACGGCATTATGACCTCGCTGCGCGTGATGGAAGTGATTCGTGCCGAGCGCGAGACGCTCTCGCAGCTCACGGCTCCGTGCAAGCTGCTGCCGCAGGCGCAGGTGGCCGTGCGCGTGGCGGACAAGGACGCCGCGCTCGAGAACATGGGCGTGCAGAACGCCATCGCCGAGGCCGAGGCTGCGCTGGCAGGCGAGGGCCGCGTGCTCGTACGCAAGAGTGGAACCGAGTCGGTTATCCGCGTGCTGGCCGAGGCGCCCGACCAAGCATCCGCCGATGCCGCCATGAAGCGCATTGCCAACGCGCTCGAGGCTTTATAGCTACGCGGTTTTACCAAACCGCGTAGCTGCTCGACGCTGCAAACGGCCCCAAGCGGCAATCTGACGCTCAATTTCAAGGGCGCGACCAGAAGGTCAGCGCCCTTTCATTTCACGTCACCTTGCTCGCTTAGGGTCGTTTTCGCTGACGTTGCCAAGACATTGGCGTCAACATAGTTGGCGTTGGCGATGGCGTGCTGGTCAATCCTTACAGCTCGTACAGTGTGGTGAACTTGTCCTGCAGGTAGCTGCAGTAGTAGCGGGCGTCAAAGGCCATGCCGCAGGCGCCCTTGATGAGTTCCGGCGCGTCTTTGGCGCGGCCCCACTGCCAAATGTGCTCGCCCAGCCAGGCGCGGACGGGCGCCAGATCGCCGCTCGCGCAGGCACCGGTAAGGTCGACGCCGTCGCGGCACATGGCCGGCACAAACATGGCATCGTAGGCGCTACCCAGCGCATACGTGGGGAAGTAGCCAAACGAACCGCCGCTCCAATGCGTATCCTGCAGGCAGCCGTGCGTGTCGTCGGGAACGGGAATGCCCAGGTACTCGTCCATAAAGCGGTTCCAAAGCGCGGGGATGTCCTTGGCCGCAGCCTCGCCGGCAAACAGCATACGCTCAATCTGGTAGCGCACCATAATATGCAGCGGATAGGTGAGCTCGTCGGCCTCGGTGCGGATCAACGACGGCTGCGCGATGTTCACGGCGCGGTAGAGCGTGTCTTCGTCGACGTCGCCGTAGACCTCGGGCGCGTGACGACGCAGCACCTCGAGCAGCGGGCCCATAAAGGCGCGGCTGCGACCCACGGTGTTCTCGAAAAAGCGGCTCTGGCTCTCGTGGATGCCCATGGAGGTGCCGCCCTCCAGGCAGGTGCGCGCGTAGGCGGGATTGACGCCCAGCTCGTACATGGTGTGCCCCGCCTCGTGGATGATGCTGTAGACGTTGGAGATGCAGTCGTCCTCGTAGATGTGCGTCGCGATGCGCGCATCACCCACGGCAAAGCCCTCGCTAAACGGATGCTCGGTAAAGGCAAGCGTGGTGTCGTCCAGGTCCAGGCCGACAAGCTTCATAAGGTCGAAGCTCATGGCGCGCTGGGCAGCCTCGGGCACGTGGGCGTGCAAAAAGTCGGCAGCCGGCTGCTGGCCGCGCTCGCCGATGGCGTGCACGAGCGGCACGACCGTGGCCTTGACCTCGTCGCAAAACGCGTCGAAGCTCTTGGCGGAAAGGCCGCGCTCGTACTGGTCGAGCCAAACGTCGTATGGATCGCGCTTGGGGTCCATGAGCTCGGCCTGATGCTTAAGTTGGGCGACGATTCTATCCACATAGGTCTCAAAGCTCGCCCAGTCGTTGGCTGCCTTGGCCTTGCGCCACACGGCGTCCGCCTCGCAGGTGAGCCTGGTCCAGGCCTCGGCTTCTTCGGTGGGGATGGCACTGGCCTCACGTTGATCGCGGCCGAGCACACGGATCTCGTCGAGCAGCTGAGGGTCGTCGATTTTGCCGCCGGCGACGGTCTCGCGCGCTAACGAGCGTACGAGCTCAACGGACTTCTCGCTGGTCAGCAGCTTGTGATGCTCGCCGGCAAGCGTGCCCATGGCGTCGGCACGCGCTGCTGCGCCGTTGGCGGGGGCAATGGTCGCGCCGTCAAACTCGGCAATCTTGAGCAGGTACTCACGAGTCCACAGCTTGCCTTCGAGCTTGCGGAATTTTTTGACGGCCTTATCGACCTTCATGCCTTTGGATGTCTTGCCCGCTGCAGGCTCGGCCTTCTTATCGAGTTTCTTTCCCATACCATATCCTTGATCTCGTGAGCCGAGCGCTTCGGGTGGGCGCGCGGCCAGTTTGCACAGCTACCTGCCTTGTACCCAGTGCGAACAAAACGGAACGCGGCGATGCACACGCAGAATGTGTTATCCTATAGCCCAATGCGTTGACGGAGAGGGTTTTGCCCGCCGCGTCGCCGGCAAGAGAGGGAAGGTCATGGGCTGCGAGCCTTCCTGCGGTGACAAGGGCCAAGCGTTCACTCCCGAGCAGCGACCTCAACGGGCACGCGGCCAGCGGCGGCGAAGCCCCAGTAGGGAAGCCGTGAGCCTCGCGACAAGGGGCACAGAGTGGGCGCGGCGGGCCAGACATCCGCCGGGTCAAACAAGGTGGTACCGCGGAATTCAACCGTCCTTGGGCAATGCACATGCCCGAGGGCGGTTTTTTTGTTACCGAACCGGGCCGCACATCCGCAGCTCCGGGTGGCTCCAGCCGCCGCGGCAAGTGGATGCGCGAGAGACGAAAGGGAAGACATGAGTCTGATTGATGATCTGGTCAAACTCGAGGAAGAGGCCAAGGAGCTCGTCGCAGGCGCCGATGACGCCGCCAAGCTCGAGGCTGCGCGTGTTGAGCTGCTCGGTCGCAAGGGTCGTATCACCGGCTTGATGCGCATGATGGGCAAGCTCGCCCCCGAGGATCGTCCCGTGATGGGCAAGCGCGCCAACGAGATGCGCCAGCTGATCGAGGGCATGCTCGACGAGCGAAACACCGAGATGAAGGCCGCCGCCCTCAAGCGCGCACTCGAGCACGACGCCGTCGACATCACGCTGCCGGGCATCCGTCCGCAGATCGGCCACCAGCACCTGATCAAGCAAATCATCGAGGAGGCCGAGGACATCTTCTGCGGCATCGGCTACACCGTCGAGTCCGGCCCCATGGTCGACACCTCTTACTACAACTTCACCGCGCTCAACGCTCCCATGGATCACCCGAGCCGCTCGGCTCGCGATACCTTCTACGTGGTCGACAACAACCCCGGCAGCGTCGCGCACCCCGAGGCTCACGCCCACGGCGAGTCCGACGTGCTGCTGCGCACCCAGACCTCCGGCGTGCAGATCCGCACCATGGAAAACCAGCAGCCGCCGATCCGTATTATCGCGCCGGGACGCGTCTATCGTAACGACTACGATCAGACCCACACCCCGATGTTCCACCAGATGGAAGGTCTGATCGTTGATAAAAACATCAGCTTTACCAACCTGAAAGGCACGATTTCCTGAACAACTTCTTTGAAGAAGATCTGCAGGTACGCTTCCGTCCGTCTTACTTCCCCTTCACCGAACCGTCCGCGGAAGTCGACGTGATGGGTAAAAACGGCAAATGGCTGGAAGTGCTGGGCTGCGGTATGGTGCACCCGAACGTGCTGCGCAATGTGGGTATCGATCCGGAAGTGTATTCCGGCTTCGCCTTTGGCATGGGCATGGAGCGTCTG
>URZR01000005.1 GCA_900552425.1 uncultured Collinsella sp.
CTCGTAAAGCGGGGGTCACCGGTTCGAGCCCGGTCGCTGGCTCCATTGCACAAGACAGCCGCCTTAGGGCGGCTTTTTTGTTGCCGATTTCGGGCGCACATCCGCCAATCCAAGCACAACGCCGTCGACAACTCCCCTACTCAACAAAAAGCCCCGCCAACCGCGGCCTCCCAAACGGGGAACCGCGATTAACGGGGCTCAAGCGCGCTCCTCAAGGGAGATCACGCCATCAGACGAACAGCTCAGCCGAGCAGCCCGTTACTCCTGCCAGTAGGCGTCGGCAAGCAGCTTAAAGCAAATCTTTTTGACCGGCTGTGCGCCATCGCCCGGGAACTCGAGCGTGGGCATGTGGGGCTCGCCGGCAACGAACAGCGCGAATTTGTCGTCGGCAAGATCGCCGGCGATCGAAGCGTCGGAATCGACCAGATCGTAGTCGTCCTTCTCGTCAAACTCCTGAACCAGCGTCAGGCTGCCCGTGGCAACCTTAAAGGCCTCGCGACCCTCGACGTCGATCTGCAGGTCGTGATAGCGCTGATGCGTCTCATAGTGAGCCTCGCCTTCGGGACGCGTCGTGGGAGCCATGACGTTCGCAAAGACCTTGTCGCCCAGAATCGGATGGCTGCCGACCTCGAGCTTCGCCGGATCGTTCTCCTCGAACCAGTCAATCAGCACATCGAGGCCCTTGAGCATTCCGCGGTATTCCTCGATATCGCCCAATGCACCGTAAATCATCTAAATCCCCTCTCGGATCGTTTCTTTGGCGGCTACTCGATAAACGCGTTACCGACGCTGTTGCCGCCCACATACGTCTCGACCAGGGTAAGGTCGGGATTGAACACGACAACGTCGGCGTCGCGCCCCGACATAATGCTATCGCACTTGTCGTCGACATGAGCTAGCAAGCGATGCCGGGGCCGACGCCCAAGCCCTTACAGCTCGGTCACGACAACGCCGTTGTAGACCTCGTCCCAACGGTCCATGACCAGATGGCCGGTCATGGGATCCATGGCATTGAGCTTGCCGCAGGTGTTGGCGGTACGCAGCACCGTCTCGTCGTCCGCGCCAGCAGCAATGGCATGCGCGAAGCCAGCGATAGTGGAGTCACCAGAGCCCGTGGCGTTAACGGCAGGGATATCGGGCGTCTTTGCGCGGAACGCACGGCCATTGTGGAAGCCAACGGAGCCGGCAGCGCCCATGGACACGACGACCCAGGGGATATCGGAGAAGCGGGCATCAGAGGCGAGCGCGGCGCGGAGCTCGTCCACATCGTCGGTGGTAAAGCTCGTACCCAAAAGGCCGTTGATCTCGGTCAGGTTAGGCTTGACCAGCTCGGGCTTAATTTCGGACTTAAGGGCGGCCTCGAGCGAAGCACCCGAGGTATCGAGCAGCACCTTGGCGCCGGCGTTCTCGGCAATGCCCGTGATCTTGGCATAGTAGTCTGCCTCGACACCGCGGGGCAACGAACCCGAGATGGTGACGACGTCGGCCTTGCTCGCAAGCTCGGCGAACTTTGCGGTAAAGGCATCGAGCTCCTCGGGGGCAATCGTCGGGCCGCTCTCGAGCAGCTCGGTCTGGTTGCCGGCGTGGAGGATGTTGAGGCAAATGCGAGTCTCGCCCTTGATGGGCACAAAATCATTCTTAATGCCGTTAGCGTCCATGAGCTCGGCCATATAGGCGCCCATATGGCCACCAAGCAGGCCGGTTGCCACAACATCGTCGCCCAACTGACCAAGGACGCGGGCTACGTTAAGGCCCTTGCCGCCGGCGGTCTTTTCGGGCGTCACACGGTTGACGTCGTCGATGACGAGCTCATCGAGCTGATAGCGCGTATCGACAGACGGGTTCATCGTAACGGTGAGGATCATTTTTAGCTCCTTATCTCGCAGGCTCCTTGTGCCTCGCGATACGAGTCGACAAAACGGAATTACAGAATCTCAATCGTGAACGAGCGAACGACGGTCTCCTTGGGCTTGGCGATAAGGCAGCCGCGCTTGTGCTCAAGCACGTCGTCCTCATCGGAGCAGGTCGAAAGGCCGCCCCAGGGTTCAACTGCCACAAAATCGCCCTCGGGCTTGCTCCACACAATGAGATATGGGAAGCCCTCAAAGCTCAGGCGAACACCCTTGTCCTCGCCCTTTTTGGAAAGCGTGACCTGACGGCTCTCGAGCACGTCAAAGATGGTCTCCGCAAAATCGAAGAGCTCATGTGACAGAGGCAGCGTCTTTCCCACCATGGGGTTCTTGGAGCGGTTGGTCACGTCAATCAAGCCAGTCGAGGGGACGGCAGCGCAAAGCTCAGCAGCCTCGTCTTTCTCAAAACGCAACTCGTAGTCCGTATAGGCCTCGCCCTCATCGAGCGGGCACCTAAAGCCGGGGTGTCCACCGATAAAGAAAGGCATGTCCTCGGTGCCCTCGTTGGTAACCTCATAGGAGACGCGCACGGCGGCGTCCTCGAGCGTATAGCGGGCGACAAGCTTAAACGGATACGGATAATCGCTCAGCAGCGCGGCGTTATCCTCCGAAGCCAGGCACATCGCCAGCTCGTTCTCGCTCTGGCTCAGCAGCTTCCACTCCTGTTTGCGCGCAAACCCATGGCGGGCGAGCTTCACATGATGTCCGGCAAACGTCATGGCGCTGTTATCGCGCAAACCTCCGCAAATCGGGAAGCAAATCGGTGCCTGGCCGGACCACACGGCGGGATCGCCCTGCCACAAGTACTCGCGACCTCCAGCCTCAATCGAGGTAAACGAACCACCGGCCGTGGAGACCTTGATAGAAATCGAATCGTTGGAGAGAGCGTATTCCATTGTCCATCCTTTCGAACAACTGCTTTTTGCTCGCAAGAACCCGTCTCGGCCCTGACCAAAGGACAAACCCGCACGTTCATCGATGCGTCCGGTTTCCCAGCCATGCAACGGGGTACCATACAGACATTGATGCAATTACAGCTGAAAGGCCTTCTTATGCGAACCATCATCCTTTATGCCTCACACCACCACGGCAATACGAAAAAGCTCGTGGACGCCATCGTCGAGGCGCACCCCGAGATCGATACCCTCGACGTGAAGTCACTCGGTAAAAACGAGTACCCCGACCTGCACGAATACCATCTGATCGGTGTCGCCACGGGCATCTATTACTCCGAGATCGACAAGGACATGGCACGCGTGCTCACGAACGTGCTGCAGCCGCAGGACAAGGTGTTTGGCCTTATGACCTACGGTGGCAAAAACAAGTGGTACGGCAAGGATATCGATGGCATCTGCCGCATGAGGCAGGCCATCTTTATGGGCGTCTACGGCTGTCCCGGCTTTGATACGTGGGGGCCGTTCAAACTCACCGGCGGCGTCCAGAAGGGACACCCGACCGCTGAGGAAATTAAGGGCGCCGTCGACTTCTTCGACAAGATCGAAGACGAGTATGGCGACATCATCGTCGAAGAGTACGCCAAGCGCGAGAAGCGTCTAGCATACGAAAAGGAGCATCCCGCGGGGGGTCTTGTGGCCGGCGTCAAGCGCACGGCAAAGAAGATCGTTAACAAGCTGTAACTGTTAAGGTGCTTTTGAGCGTTTAACCCATACGGCGGGTCCGAGCAGATTCGGGCCCGCCGTCTTTTTCTATCGTTAATCGGTAAAGGCGTTGCCGACGCTCTGGCCGCCAACATACGTCTCGACGAGGGTGAGCTCATGGTCGAACACGACAAAGTCGGCGTCGCGACCCGGCATGATGCTGCCGCACTTATCCTCGATGTGTGCAGAGCGAGCCGGCACCTCGGTTGCCATGCGAATGGCGATATCAGCGCTGGCGATGCCCCAATCGACAATGTTCTTGACGCCCTGGGCAAGCGTGAGCACCGAGCCGGCAATGCTTTTGCCGTCGGCGAGCCAGCACAGGTTGTCCTTCATGATGACGTCCATGCCGCCGCTGGTGTAGCTGCCCTCGGGCATGCCGCCGCAGCCCAGGCAGTCGGTGATGAGCACCGTGTGCTGCCAGCCCTTTGCCTGCAGCAGTGCCTTGATGGCGGCAGGGTTTACGTGCTTGCCGTCACAGATGATCTCGGCGTAGGTCTCGGGCGTGGACATGGCAGCACCCACGACACCGGGCTCACGGTGATGCAGACCGCGCTGGCCGTTATAGGTATGCGTAAAGCAGCTGGCACCGGCATTGATAGCGGCGATGCACTCATCGTAGGTGGCGTCGGAGTGACCGATGCTGGTCACCACGCCCTTGGCGTTCAGAGCAGCCGCATAAGCAGCGGCACCGTCGCGCTCGGCGGCCATGGCGCTCTTAACGATGCGACCGCCCGCAGCCTCCTGCCACTGGTCGAAAACCTCCTCGGAGGGGTCAATCAGGTAAGCGGGGTTCTGCGCGCCCACGTGCTTCATGGTAAAGAAGGGGCCCTCCAGGTAGATGCCCTGAATGCGGGCACCGCAGAAGTCGGGGCCGCGGCCCTCGTCCGCCTTGGCGATAGCAGCGCAGGCGTCCTTGATCTGTTCGACGCCATCGGTGAACGTCGTGGGCAGCCAGCTGGTGGTACCGCGACGGGCGAGCTCGGTTGAGCTGATATCGATGCCCTCGGGATCGTTATCGGTAGTTGAGTGGTTGTAGAAGCCATGGATGTGAGTATCGACCATACCCGGTGCGATCCACGATCCCGTGTAGTCCTTAATCTCGCAAGAGGGCTCGTCGGCCTGCCAGGCGCCAAAAACGCCATCCTCGACCATAAGATAGCCGCCCAGTTGCGGGCCTGCCGGCAAGAAGAACTTGTCAGCCTTAATTGCGTACGTGCTCATATGCACTCCTCGCTTCTAAAGCAGTTGACTGTGGTAATGCTTATACCCAGCTCACGTAAAACAAAAAGCGCCCGCCCGCCGTTATGAGCGGACGGGCGCCCTTACAGGGGGACGCGATTAAGCGGTGAAGGGGTGAATCGTCACGCCCTTAACCACGCGGTTGACCGTGCCGGTGGGGCTCGGCGTATCGGGCGTGTTGCCCACGCGGACGGAGTTGAGCAGGCTGATAGCCTGGGCAAACATCACGAACGGCAGAGCAAGGTAACCCTCGGGAAGTGCCTCGTAGCCCTTAAAGGTGAAGGACTCACCCTCATAGACGGTGGCACCTTCCTGCTGAACGGCGATGGTGTGCTGAGCGATCTCGTCGCCACCGATCTCGTTTAGGATGTCGATGTCGTACTGACGGGTGTAGGCGTCGTTGTTGACGAACACGAAGACGAGCGTCTTATCGTCGACGAAGGACTTAGGTCCGTGACGATAGCCCATGGAGGTGTCGTAGGAAGTAGCGACCAGACCGTGAGCGAGCTCGAGGATCTTGAGCTGGCTCTCCTGAGCAAGGCCACCGAAGGAGCCAGAACCCAAGTAGGTCACGCGGTTGAAATCGCCAGCCAGGTAATCGGCGATCTCGGGCTCACGGGAGATGACCTCCTCGCCCATCTTGGCAATCGTCTCGACCCACTCGGCCTTCTGCTCGTCAGAGGCAGTGTCGAAAATAAGGGTGGAGAGCAGGGTCATGCAGGAATAAGAACCGGTCATGGCGAAGCCCTTGTCGTTGGCGCGCGGAATGAGCAGCGTCAGCGCATTGGGATCATCGGCAGACTCGACGGCAAGCTTGCCCTCGGGAGCGCAGGTGATGTTGAGGAACTTGACGTTGTGGACGAGCTCCTTGGCAACGGCAACGGCGGCAAGGCTCTCGGGGCTGTTGCCAGAGCGGGCAAAGGAAACCACGAGCGTGGGATCCTCGGCGCGCAGGAAGTCGCGCGGGGCGCTCACGATGTCGGTCGTGGCGATGGGCTTAAAGTCGTAGAGATCAGTGTTGCCAGCGTGACGCAGGTACGGGGCGCAGGTATCGCCAACGTAGTCGGACGTACCGGCACCGGTGAAGACAACGGACAGACGACCCTCGCCCATAGCGCGAGCCTCGGCCAGGAAGGCCTCGATGGCCTCCTTGTTCTCGCGATAGATGTTGAGCGTATCACGCCAAAGCTCGGGCTGCTGAGCAATCTCGGCCGTGGTGATCTGGGCGCCGAGCTCGGTGAGCTCCTCGACACTCTTCTCGAACATTTCTAATACCTCTCTCTAGAAGTAATCCTCTGACGTGCAATTATACACTTCGGTTGGTTATCTGGTAGTAACCAGTTAAATGCAAAGAATCACCATATGGAAACGATGCGAGCACTAGTTACTGCGCTGGTGGTAAACCTTGTATTTAAACTGATCGGCACGAGCAACCGAGAGTGTGTACTCCACTACCTCGTTTGACTCGTTATACGTAGTCCTGACCAAATCGAGCACAGGCGAGCCCTCGACAATTCCCAAAAGGTGGGCATCGGTGGGACGGGCTATGCTCGCATAGAACTCCTCTTCGGCCACGCGAATCTTTTGCTGAAAGTCCTGCTCAATCACATCGTAAAGCGGCTTACGCTCCAGCAGCGGTCGCTTTAGGGACAGAAATTGACGAACCGGTAGATAGCTGCGTTCGACCATCATGGGCATGTTGTCGGCAGAGCGAAGACGCTTGAGCTTAAAAATGCGATCACCGATGCGCAATCCCATATGCTCGGCCAGATTCTTATCGGCCTCCATCTCGCAAAACTCGAGAATCGTGGTCTCGGGTTCTCGACCCATCGCGCGCATCTGCTCGGTAAAGCTGTAGGACTGCATAAGATTGGTTGCTTTTGCCGAACGGTCGGTCACAAAGGTACCGCGACCGTGCTGCCGAACCACCAGTCCTAAACGCTCCAGTTCCTGCAGAGCCAGGCGTACCGTAGTGCGCGAGAGACCATAGCGCTCCGAAAGTTCGCGCTCGGAAGGAATCATGTCACCGGCGCGATATTCATGGTCAATCTTTTCGGTCAGAATATCGACCAGCTGATCGTACAGCGGTTGCTTACGCGCTCCGATCGCCATCCTATCCTCCCTTTTGCTCGAATTCGGCTAACTACCTAGGGTGTTATGCATTATCTGTCTGCCACACCCGAATCATTAAGAAAACAAAAGCCGCGCGCTCTTTCGAGCACGCGGCTTTTAACATACACATGGCTTAAGGGGTCGGGGTGTGAGCCGCGTAGGGACACACCCCTCAAGCTAGAGCCTTACCAGATGCTCGGCCAGAGACCAAGCGGGCCAGCGCCCAGGATGCCAAGGACGAAGAGCAGGAGAATGCCCTTGGTCGGGGTCCAGCTGTGCTTAGCGAACATGTAGTAAAGCAGCAGCGTAAGCATAAGCGGGACGAGCTTCGGGACGATGGTGTTGAGGGTGTCGGCAACAGAGAAGTTGACCGGATCCTCGGTAACGGTGCCGTAGGTCACGGACTCCATGCCGTTACCCAGATCGGTGACGCCGCACTCGACAGCGTTGCCGTCGGCATCGGAAGCGGTAAGGGCGTTGCCGTCCTTATCGGTCATGGCGATGGTACCGGCCTCAGCGGTCTCGGTATCGATGCCCTCCATACCGGTGAAGTTCTCGGCCTCCTTCTCGGAGACGATCACGGTAGTAGCGGAGAGACCACGGGTGGTGCCGTTGGGGATCTGGAGGTTGATCTGGGTGCCACCCATGGTGACGACCAGGCAACCGACGACGAAGACGCCCATGATGGAAGCGGCACGCGTGAAGGCCTGCATGTTGGCGGTCAGAGCGTCAATAGCGCTGGTGCCAAGCTTGTAGGACCAGTTCATGAGCCAGAAGCGCAGAGCGAACTGGACGACGTTGAAGATCACCAGGAAGATGATCGGTGCAGCGGCGTTGCCGTTGATGGCCATGTTGGAGGTGATGCCGGCCGTGATAGGCACGAGCGTCAGCCAGAACAGGGCGTCACCGATACCACCGAGCGGGCCCATTGCGGCGACGCGGACGGCGCGGATCGTGGGGATGTCAACCTTGTTCTGCTCGAGCGAAAGCACGATGCCCATAACAAAGGTGACAAGGAACGGGTGGGTGTTGAAGAACTCCAGGTTGTGGCTCATGGAAGCCGCGAGGTCGTTCTTGTTGGTGTGGATCTTCTCCAGACCGGGGATGATGGAGTAAAGCCAGCCAGCGGCCTGCATGCGCTCGTAGTTGAACGATGCCTGCAGGAAGCAGGAGCGCCAAGCCATCTTGTTGAGGGTCTTCTGGTCGAGCTGCGGAGCAGGAGTGAGATCCTCGTAGTGCTCCGGGATCACATACTCATTAGATGCCATCTTCGAAGTCACCTCCGTCAGAAACAGCTGCACCCTTCAGCTCGGTCTGCTGCTGGAAGTCCCAGAAAGCGATGCCGAAGCCGATGAGAGCGAGGATGAGCAGAGCAGGGGTTGCCAGCGAATCGTTGGCAACGGTGATGAGCGCGAGGCCAAAGCCCATGAGGAAGAAGCCCCACATATCGCGGTTCATCATAACCTTGAGCAGGACGGCGAAGCCGACGAAGCGCATCATGCCGCCTGCAGCGGAGAGACCGGTCTGCAGCCAAGTCGGGATGGCAGAAGCGATGGTCTGACCGATGGTAGCGCCAGCGATGAAGAACAGGGTGACGACGACAGCGAAGATCAGGCCGAGCAGAGCCATGGCGAAGTAGTTCAGGCGCTCGATGCCCTTGGTGTCCGCGTTGTGAGCCATGTTATCGGCCGTGGACATAAGCGGGGACATAAGCGTGAAGACCAGGGTAACGCCAAGCTGGCCAAGCAGAGCGAACGGAATGGCGAGGCCGACTGCCGCGTTGGGCTCGAGGCCCGTGGCGATAGCGAGAATGGCTGCCATGATGCCGCCGATGACGGCGTTAGGCGGCTGAGCGCCTCCGATCGGCATGTTGCCGATCGTCATGAGCTGATAGGTACCACCCACGAGAAGACCGGTGTTAAGGTCGCCAAGGATAAGACCGATGACGGCGCCGGTGACGATGGGCTGATAGAGAGACTCGAGGAAGTCAAACTGGTCGATTGCCGCGATGAACGTGACGACGAAGACCAGAGCGATCTGGATGATCGAGTATTCCATCTTGCTCCTCCTTTCAAAATGTATGTACGCACTTTGGATTTCACGTACAGAACGTCAGGGTTTCACTCCTGACAACGTGGATCACGAGGATTACGAGAAGAGCTTGCTCGTGTCCTCAACAGGCGTGCTCGGAACGCGCCTGATCTCCAACTCCACCCCCAATTCCTGCAGCTCTTTAAACGCAGCGACATCCTCGTCGTTAACTGCGACGGAGGTGGCGACTTGGCGCTTTCCTTCCGACATGTGCATGTTGCCGATGTTTACCTTCTTTATAGGCACACCGCCCTTGACGAGCGTAAGCACGTCTTCCGGTGTTTCGGCCACGATGAAGATCTTCTGGCGCGGGCTCGCCTTGCCAATGACGTCGATGGTCTTCTGCAGAGAGAAGAAACGCGTAGCGACGCCGGCGGGAGCGGCCATCTTCATGAGGTTCTGGCGCATGGTGTTGGACGCCACGTCGTCGTTGGCGACGAGGATGAGGTTGGAGCCCAGGGTGGAGTTCCACTGGGTGGCAACCTGACCATGAACCAGTCGGTTATCGATGCGGGTAAGAAGAATGTTGGGTTCTGCCATGTTGATCAGCTTCCTTTCGTTATTTGCTGACGACAGTTACTTGATCTCCTGAATCGCGTAACGCGAAACATCTACGACGGCTCCGGATCGGACTTTGATCTGGACCTTCTCGCCTTCGATGCCTTTGACGGTTCCGTAGATACCGCCGGCGAAAAGAACCTCCTGACCCGGCTTGAGCTCCGTGTGCAGCTCCTTGAAGTACTTCTGCTTCTTCTTCATGTTGATTTGCGACCAGATGGTGTAAATCAAGCCCATGATGACAAGCAGGCCTAAAAGGGCGACCGAGGAGCTCAGGACGTTGGCTCCGAAATCGGCCATTAGATGCCGTCCTCGTCGCCGAAGATATCCTCTTCCTCGGAGCCGGCAACGGATGCGACCGTCTGGGCGGTGACGCCCGTCTGTCCAACGGTCACGGCCTGCTCGCCAAGCTCGGCGAGCGTGGCATTGCCTCGGAGGAACAGAAGCTCAATAACCATGGGAAGGTTGGTGCCAGTCAGAACCTCGACGTTGTCGACATCCTGGGCAATCATCATCGACTGGTTGAACGGGGTGCCGCCAAGCAGGTCGGTAAAGACGAGCACGCCATCGCACTCCTCGCGCATGGCGGTAATAGCGGCGCGGAGATCCTCACCGTAGGATGCGGCCTGGTCGCCCTCAAAAGGAACGACGGTAAAAGCAGGCTGGTCGCCGGCAACCATCGCGATAGCGCTTGCAAGGCCGGGTGCGAACTGTCCATGACCGGTAAGAATAAAGCCAACCATTCAAATTTCCCTTCCGAAGGTGTGTACAATCTGAGTCCGATGATTTTCGGAAGCCAGCGGGCGCTCGCCCTTAAAGCTTCTTGGAAAGCGTTCTTTGAAGACCAGTGGTTTCTAAACTGGTAGTAACCACGTGACGTGTTGTTGTCACTATATCACCCCAGAAGAGGTCGCTTTCCTTGATTCATACGGTAAAACGTTTTTGCACCGCTCACGGTGATAAATCGACCGTTTACCGGTCGTTAACACTTCTACCTGCGGTTTTGAAACCGTTTCGAAATGCTTTGGCAAAAGATCGGATCTTTTCCTGTGTCTAAACAACGCAGGGCGGCTAAAAATAGCGTGAAGAAAAATTGCAGGTCATTGTGAAGATATGTGAATTGGTCTTTTTGACTTAATACCAGTTAGAACCAGTTTTGAGATTATCGGTGAACGGTAGTTTTCGACCGTTCACCGGTTACTTGCAATCGTTTGCAGTTGTTTTCCCAGATGAATTAGGGAAGCGCGATGGAGCGCTTGCGCGATCACGGGAAGTTTTTGGCATTTGTCCTCATCCCCCGAACGCCAAACTCCGGCATCCAAAATGAGCTAATAGCTCACGCTAATCGTTTTCAATCATTACTTACTCAGTATACGTAATTATTTATCGTTTATCGTTAATTTTGATATGATACAAGTATCATCCAAAACGCCGATTGGAGAGGTTATGGTCCACCGAAACGCATCTATATCGAATGAAACCATCAGCCGCGAACAGACGATAGCCAAACTGAGGAAGCTCGCTCGCATCTGCAAATGGGCCACAATCTGCATTACCACAGCGCTCGCTCTGGGACTCCTCGCAGTCATTGCGATTGACCTTCTACTTATATTGCCCGGCCTCTCCCAAGGGTCGTGCCTCCAATCCGTAGAACTTCAAGCCGGCGAAGGGCCGTGCCTGGCTATTGTCGGTACCGATGCGCAGGCCCCACTTATGCTCGTCGCACACGATGGCCACACTGCCATAGGGAGCCTCTTGATGACATGCCTCGCGCTTACCATCGCGATAAGCGTGCGCAGGCTTTTCTTCAACATTGAAAAGGAAGGCAGGCCCTTTGACCTTGAATGTAACCAGACACTTCGTCGAGTAGGACATTTATTCCTTATCGGCGGCGTTGCCGTGAGGCTTCTTGGTGCCGTAATCACGGGAATGATACTCTTAGGATTTGGCGGCAGCTTTACGGATTCGTTCGCCGGCCAGTTATTCGAGCCCTCCATGCTCTTTGCAGGCCTGATTATTTGCCTGATTGCCAGCGTCTTCCAGTACGGGTGTATCCTGCAAAAACAAGATGACGAGTTGCTCTAGGGGGAATCCATGATTATTCTGCGGCTCGACCGCATGCTTGCCGAACGCAAGATTTCATCCAAAGAGCTTGCGGAACGCGTGGGCATCTCCCAGGTCAATATGTCACGCATTAAGACAGGCAAGGTTTCTGCCATACGTTTTTCAACTCTTGACGCGATATGCCGGGCACTCGACTGCCAACCGGGCGATGTTCTGGAATACATACCTGACGATGAAGCCGATAGCCTCTTTGGGCTTAAAGATTGATGGAAATTATTAAGCCTTCAGTACCTCCGACGCAAAAAGCCCGCTAGAACGGACGTTCTAGCGGGCTCAATCAGATATTTCGACTTCGTGCTCGAAAGCTCAGGCAATCTTTACGCAAACAGGCCGTAGATGCTGATGTTGGCCTTGGCGTAGAGGCCGTTAGCATACTCGGTCCACTTGGAGCTGGCGCTCGAAGCCTGCGAGGAGTACTGCTGATAGGCGGTGTAATAGGCGGTCATGGCCTGCTTATAGGTAGCGCTATCGGCAGTAAAGGCATCGTCGGCAAAGGCCTTAGCGTAGGTGCCATCGGCGTCCTTCCAGGTGCCCTTCTCGCTATCCCACTCGTCGCCGGCAAGGTTGATGATGTAGTCGGCGTAGTCCTTACTCGCGGTCTCCTCGTTGCCGTCAGAAGGCTCGGTTGGGGCGGTTGGCATGCTTGCGGAGCTATCGCCCACCTTCTTCTTGTAGAGCTTCTGCAGCGTCGCGGACTGACGGACGATCTGCTTGGCCTGGTCCTTGGACACGCCGTACTGCGTGGCCATGGTCTTGTAGTCGGAGGTGCCGATGGACTCCTCGGCGTACTGCTTCATCTCCTTGGAAGAGACGGTAATGCCCTCGTCCTCGGCAGCATCGAGCAGGATCTTGTTGCGCACGTAGGACAGGATGACATCGGCAGAAGGAGCGGTGTAGTTGCCATCACTATCCTTGACGGTATCAAGGCTGTACTGGCTTTCGATGGCCTCGCGCGCAGTGATGTCGCTCTTCTTGCCGTTATAGCTATAGCTTGCCACGGTCGAATCGAGCTGATCCTCGGTCAGGGTCGCCGAACCGACGCCCTTGCCACCAAAGCCACCATTGCCAATAAAGAAGCCGACCACGGCAGCGATCACGACTGCGACCACAAAGGCGGCAATCATCGTCTTCTTGTGCTTGGATGCGCAACCGCCCTCATTAGATGCCGGGATATCGTCGTCCTCATCCTGGGCCTCGGGCATGAGGTTCTCGTCGGCGGCGTCCGCGGCGATCTGAGCCTCCAGACGGGCGTCCTCCTCCTCGGCCGTCGTGCCGGCGGCAATGTGCTCGGCAGACGTACCGGCGACCAGATCGATCTTCTCGTCCTCGTCACCGTTGGGGCCTTCGCCGCGCTCGATGATCTGGATGCCGTCGATCTCGTCCTTTTCGTCCTTCTTCTGAATCAGACCCATATCAATTACTCCTTGTTAGGAAACATAGTCCCCAATAGAATACGCCCGACGAGGCGCCGGGCGTATTGATTCTTAGGTTATACGCAAACACTTAAGTACTATTTAGGCGTTTGCAGCGCGCATACCTTAGGCCAGGTGCGCGATAACGGCATCGGCAAAGGCCTGCGTGCCCACGGCCCCCTCGACGGAGCCGGTCTGGGCACGCCGCACGTCGCCGGTAACCTGCTTGCCCTCGTCGAGCGTGGCGGACACGGCGGCACGAATGCGATTGGCAGCGTCGTTCTCGCCCAGATGATCGAGCATCATCGCAGCAGAGAGAATCTCGGCCGTGGGGTTGGCGATATCCTGGCCAGCGATATCGGGCGCGGAGCCGTGCGTAGCCTCGAAGATGGCGCAGTCGGCACCGATGTTGGAGCCGGGGGCCATTCCTAAGCCGCCCACCAGGCCGGCACACAGGTCGCTCACGATGTCGCCGTACAGGTTGGGCAGCACCAGGACATCGAAGTCGTTGGGGTTTTGGACCAGACCCATGCAGGTGGCGTCGACGATCTTGTCGTTGAACTCGATATCAGGATAGTTGGCTGCCACCTCGCGCGCCACGCGCAGGAACAGGCCGTCGGTCGCCTTCATGATGTTGGCCTTGTGCACGGCCGTCACCTTTTTGCGGCCGCAGCGGCGGGCATACTCAAAGGCATACTCCACAATGCGACGGCTCTTGGCGATGGAGATCGGCTTGATCGAAATCGCGGAATCGGCGGCGAAGGTCTTTTGGCCCGAACGCTCAACAAGCTGCGAGAGCTCCTCGACCTCGGCAGCACCCTCGTCGAACTCGATGCCGGCGTAGAGGTCCTCGGTGTTCTCGCGCACGATAACCAGGTCGACGTCGCAGAAACGCGAGCCGTCGCCCGGCTGCGACAGGCAGGGGCGCACGCAGGCGTACAGGTCGAAGTGCTTGCGCAGCGCCACGTTAACGCTGCGAAAGCCCGTGCCGACCGGCGTAGTGATGGGGCCCTTGATGGCAACCTTGGTCTCGGCGACCGCATCGAGCACATGTTGGGGCAGCGGCGTGCCAAACTCGTCCATGACGCCGGCGCCGGCCTCCTGGACGTTCCAGTTGATCTGGACACCGGTGGCCTCGACCACGCGGCGCATGGCCTGCGTAATCTCGGGACCGATACCGTCACCGGGAATCAGGACTACATCGTGCGCCATAATCTGTTACTCCTCGTCTTCGGCGTCGTCAGATTTTTTAACGCTAGCACGCTTCTTCTTTTTGGAGAGATCCAGGCCAAAACGTTTAACAAGCATTTCGCAAATCTCGCTCGAACGGGCCTTGAGATAGCTGCCCTTGCCGTTTTCGGCGTCGAACTTAAGGCGCAGCGCGAGCTTCTCGGCAACCTCGGCGTCGATCTCACCCTGGCAAAACTCGTACAGGCAACCGAGCATGTCGCGATACTCAAGGTCGCCGTGGTAGCACTGGATGGCCTCGTCCAGGATGGACCAAGCCTCGCGCGAACGCTCGACACTCGTGGCGCCCCACACGCACAGCAGGCGGAAGGCGGCATAGCGCAGCGTGGAGGAGATCTCGTCGAACAGTGCGGTCTCGGCGCCCTCAAAGGCATCGCCCAGCTGCTCGGGGCAGGTGGTGGCGAGCGCCGTCAGGGCATCGAGGGCCTCCCAGCGGGTCTGCGCCTCGGGGCGGTCGAGCGCCTCGATCAGCGCGGGTACGCAGGGCACGACGCGCTGCGGATCGCGCTCGGCAAGCAGGTGCAGCACGCGGGCGGCAAACTGGCGGATGCGGCGCGTGGGGCAGCCGAGCTCCTGGACCAGACGGTCGACGGCGTTCTCGTTCTCCTCTGCCAGCTGAAGCTGTGCCAGCTCCTCATCGGTGAGCTGTTCGTCTTTATTATCTGCCATAGTTACCTCTTCTTACTATTTCTTAGCGTGCTTGCCAGCACCCTTGCTGTCATCGGTGACCGAGATGAGCTGTCGGTCGGCCGCGCCATTGCGACGTGCACGGCGGCGTTCCTCGGCATCGCCCGCGTCGGCGGCGGCGCGGTGAGCCTTGTTGACGTTAAAGACCTCGTCGTGCTTGCGCCACGGGCCGACGGACTCGCCAAAGCTCATCTTAAGGCCGGCGATAAAGCCGCCGAGCCAACCGATCGGCGCAAACTGCACCAGCGGGAACAGCGAAAACACCCAGGTCAGTAGGACGACTGCCGCCGCTCCCGCAAAGTTGGCAATCCAGTAGTCGCGCTTGGTGATGACGCGCTTTTCGCACGCCCACTGGCCGCACAAAAAGCCAATGTAAATCGCAAAGAGAAAGAGCACCAGCGCAAGCACCACGAACGTCCAGCTCATGGGCGCTACTCCCCGTGATGGTGGCCGCAGCAGCACTCGTGGCCGTCGTCATGGCCGTGACCGCCGCAGCACTCGTGGTCCTCACCGTGGTGGTGACCACAACCGCACTCGTAGTCGTCGCCATGCTCGCCGCAAGCGCAGCCGTCCTCGTGAGCACCGTGCTCCTCGGGGCGATACTGCGACCAGTCCAGACCGGCGGCGATGGCGTCGGCCTCCTCCTTGTAGAGGACCGTGATGGCCTGGGTGCCCAGCTTGGCGCCACCGATGGCGTCGAGCATGTCGTAGAGCGTAAAGGCCACGTCGGCGCCGGGCAGCGCAAGCTCGCGGTCGTCGGCATAGGCGAGCGCCAGGCGCAGGTCCTTAATGAAGTGCTCGACCATAAAGCCGGGCTTGTAGTCGCCGTCAAGCGCCTTGGGTGCCAGGCTCTCCATGGCGCCGGACTTGCCGGTGCCGCCCAGGATCATCTGACGGGTCTTCTCCAGATCAAGGCCGCTCAGCTCGGCAAACGCCAGCGCATCGGCCATGCCGACCATGCAGGCGCCCAGCGACACCTGGTTGGCAAGCTTGGCAGCCTGGCCCTTGCCGGCGCCATCGAAGCAGCAGATGGTTGCCGCGAAGGTGGAAAGGATGTCGCGGACCGGCGCGATGTCGTTCTCGGTGGCGCCCACGATAGCCGTGAGCGTGCCGGCGATAGCACCCGACTCGCCGCCGGTGACGGGGCAGTCAAACGCCATGCGGCCGGAAACCTGGGCGGCCTCGGCAATGTCGCGCGCGAGCTCGGGCGAGCTCGTGGTGAGGTCGATCAAGACCGCACCCGGCTTGGTGCACGCGAGCAGGCCATCGCCCGCCAGGTAGAGCTCCTCGACCTCGGAGGGATAGCCCACCATGGTAAAGACGACATCGGCGTTCGCCGCGGCATCTGCCGGCGTATCGGCCCAGACGGCACCGCGCTCGATAAGCGCGGCGGCCTTGGACTTGGTGCGGTTGTTGACCGTGACGGGATAGCCGGCGTCCAGAATGTGGCCGGCGATGGGGGCACCCATGATTCCGGTGCCGATAAATGCGACAGAGAGCTTGTTTGCCATGAAGCCTTTCCTTTTGGGTTGGGTGTTATTACCAGGTTGAATACTCGGTGCCAGCGTTTGGGCTGTGAGTTGGGATCGATTACGGCCGCGTTACTTGCCTACTGACCGCGCACGCGGCGGGCGATGCGGTCGGAAAGCGACGCCTTGTCGGCGCGGTTCTTACCCCAAAACGCGCAGGCCACCATGCCGGGGCCCACGTGCGAGCCGATGGTAGGACCGACGGAGCTGCGAATGATCGTGACGTCGGCGCAGCCCTCCTCCTTGCGGATGGCGGCTTCGAGCCAGTCGCCGTCCTTTTCGGCATCGGCCGTCATAATGGCGATGGGCATGGTGCGATCGGGCACATAGTTCTCGCGGAACGACTTGAGAATGGACTTGAGCGCCTTCTTGCGACCGCGGTTGACGCCGATCAGCGACAGCGAGCCGGCCAGGTCGTAGGACAGCTCGGGTTTGACGTCGAGCTTTGCCGTGAGCTGTGCCGCCGCGGGCGGAATGCGGCCGCCGGCAGCCAGCGCGTCGAAGCTCTCGAGCGTAAAGTAGCCGTGCACGTAGGTCTTGGCCTCGTTTGCCCAATCGACCAGCTGCTTGGCGGTCAGTCCCGCCGAACGCTGGCGCACGGCCTCGAGCGCCAAGAGCTCGCCGGTCGCGCAGGGCAGGGCGTTGTCGACCACGTACAGCTCAAAGTTGGGATACTCGGCGCACACGGTGTCCGCCGCCTGGCACGCGGAGTTGTAGCTCGACGACAGCGCCGAGGTAAAGCACAGGTAGACCGTGGGCGTGCCCTCTTTGGCGCACTCGGTAAAGAACTCGATATAGCGACCGAGCGACACAGCCGAGGTGGACACGCGGGCGCCGGCGCGCATGCGGTCGTAGAACTCCTTGGGTGTGATGCTCGACCAGATGTCATCCGTGCGCTCCTCGCCATCGATAATGAAGGGGAAACCCAAGATATCGACATCGAGGTTCGCGGCGACCTCGGGGCTAAAGTCGCAGCAGGTATCGACGACGATGCGGCAACGGTCCGAATGACCGGCGGATGCGGCCTTGTCCATCAAAGCGACTCCTTACGTAAAAAGGCGGCCACCCGCATGGGATGGCCGCCAACCGTTAACTCATGCAAGTTAACGTATTTTACTCGTCAAGTGTTTCGATGCGGGGCTTGATGATGCCATATCCACCATTCTTACGGTGATACACCACATTGATGAGACCGGTCGTCGCGTTCTCGAACACGTAGAAGTCGTGGCCCAGCAGATCGGTCTGCACCAGCGCCTGCTCCTCAGTCATCGGGGTGACGTCGATAACCTTCTCGCGGACGAGCAGGTCGTCCTCCTCCTCGGGCAGCAGCAGGTCGGCCAGATCCTCGACGCGCTCGACCGGCGCGACATCCGCGGCGCTGGCACCGCCCTGGCGGTTGTCCACGACCTTGGTCTTGAACTTACGCAGCTGGCGGGTGACCTTATCGGCGGAGAGGTCGATGGCGGCGTACATATCTGCACCGTGCTCGGCAACGCGAATCACCGAACCGCGGGCACGAACCGTAACCTCGACGATTGCCGGGTTGGGGTTCGAGGGGTTCTTCTCATAGCGAAGTACAACGTCGACCGTCATGGGCTCGATATCGAAAACCTTGAGCGCCTCGCCGATCTTCTCATCCACATGCGCACGCAGAGCATCGGTTACCGTCGTCTTGCGTCCAGAAACCTTGATATCCATACGTGGCTCCAATCTGCCTCGGGGACTTACTGTACTGGCTATGTACCCATTGCCGTGCATTTAATCACGCGGATTCCCAAAGACCCGAATAACGATTGCTTGATACCGCATACCGAAGTCTCGCACTTTTCTGTGGCAAAGTGCGCTATAGGAGGGAGCCAGCGACTTTGTATTTGGTCCCGAAAATTGGCTTTGACCTGCTGGTTTTATAGAGATGAAAAAGCCGGGCTCCCCTATTGGGAAAGCCCGGCAGTGCGTGTTGAAACCGTGAAGAGGCGTCTCTCCTAGCGCATAGGAGACGCCACCCCTAGCAATAACTAGCTATTAAGCTTGTTAATGTCGTCGTCGGTGATGGTGTCTTCCTGGCTGGACGATTTGTCTTCGGAGGATGCGGTCTCATTGTTGGAATCGGAGGACTCGCTGCCGGAGGACGTGGTCTCACTGGACTCAGAGTCGCCCGGCTGCACGTTAGCGCCCGAAACCGTCTTAGTGGTGAGGTCGTAGGGAATCTGGCCGTACCAGACGCAGTGAACCGCCTCGAGCGTGCCGTCGACCGTGATGTCGTCGAGGGCATCACTCACGGCACGGCACAGTTCGTCATTGGACGAGAGGCCCGCAACACCAAGCGTCGAGGGCGCCTCGAGCGCACCGACATAGGAGACCTCGCTCATCAGGCGTGCAAGATAGCCGCCGGCTGTGGAGTCGCAGATCACATAGTCGACCTCGCCAGACTCGAGCGCCTCAAAGCACTCGTTAATGTTGGAGTAGGTCTTTTGGTTGGCGGTGATGCTCTGCTTAGCAAGCGCCTCCTGCGAGGCCGAGGACATCTGGACACCCAGAGTAGACGTGTTAAGGGTATCGGTGGAAACGCTTAGCGACCCACCATCGCTGGTTTTACCGAACACGGAAGCGGCATCGTACAGGCAGGTGCCGAGCGAGCTAACGTCCCCGTCCGTGGAGTTGATCTCGCCGATAAAGATATCAGCCTTTTTGTCGCCGAGCGCGGAACCTGCCGAGGACGCATCGACAAAGGCGACCTTAAGGCCCATGCGGCTTGCGAGGGCGCGGGCAGCATCGACTGCATACCCCGTAAGCTCGCCGTCGGCGCCCTGCATTGCCTGCGGCGCATCGGAAGTATCGAGGGCGACCGTCAGGGTTCCGGGAGTGACCAGGGCATCGTCCGACACCGCCGGCGTGACGGTCTCGTACTCGATCTGGTCGATCGTGGGAGTCGTGAACGTAGACAGCGGGTTGAACGCGCATCCGCTCAGGCCCAAAACGGCAATGACCGCTGCGGTCCCAGCACCCAACCGAGCCGCGTGCATCAAGCTGCCCCTCACCATGTCCACTACCCTGCCTTCTGTGTCGTATACAATCCGTGCGTTGCGCGGAATATCAGGTTGTTCCCACCAGCTGACCTGGTATTTGACCCCACACTTGCGCACCGGAGCGTTTGCTCAACCGCCGCGACGGCATCACTACTAGCCCGCTCGCCCGCGAGGCACCTATTGCCCCATAAGAATAAAACGGACGGTACGGCTTACTTCTAGGACGCGCCATGATCGCGCCGCGCGCACGCGGTCGCTTACGTGGATCCCTTTGACCGCGTCTGTCTTGGACTAGGACGGGCATTTCGTCCGTCCGCAACCACAGCCTGGTAGGAACGAAGCGCATTATAGCTAAGTTCAAGCTAAAGTTTAAGGTTAGGGGCGTTATTCGCATCGCGAGTACAGATTTCGCAGGTCAGGACGGGCCGCACGCGCTCTGATTAAGCCCGTCGCTCCCCTATGGAAAGCCCCAACACACCCGTCTTAGGGCGCCGTGGCCAAAAAATAGCAAATATGAGTACTGTTACCAATTTAGTAGCAGGAGTTTTTGGCTCTGCAAGCTGTTTTCACGCTCTATAACGTCAGATTGATGCCAGGATATTCCACATTTGTTTAATAATTTTCTAATTTACGCCATCTTCCAGTCCCAAAATCCCTGATTTTGCTGTTACTGAATTTGTAGCAGTACTCATATTTGCTATATTTTGGCCAAAGCATATATCCAACCCCCTGTTTCAGAGCATTGTTAGGCGGGTTTAAGCCCAAAACACGCCCGCAACGTGTTAAATAGCGCCTCTTGTTTCTTTCTGCGAGCGTCAACACGGTTGCGATATCGCTTACTCATGCGCTGGTGGATGCGCCATGCGAGCGCTTCCATCGCTTCCATGTCGCAGAGCATTTCGTTGTTAACCGTCGCGACCTCGATTCCCATAGTAATCAAGCCCGTGTTGCGTTTTTCATCATGGATACGTCCCCTCCGGGAGGAATGGCCCAGCTCACCGTTGTATTCCAGGTCAAACTGGGCTGCTTCCTGATACGCATCGCAAACTGCATGCGGCATCCCCGAGATTGCCTGCGCACGGTCATCGAACTCGATCTTGTAGTCGGTCTTAAAGGGACCGCAGGCAAATCCGCCATAGGAAAACGGAAGCGAAAACAGAGCGAGCATGATGCACTCCATGGGCGAGCGCAGATTTTCTGACAGGTAGGGACACAGGCGCAGCAGCTGTTTGGCCACATTCCCCTTGCATGCCGCGAGGTAATCTACCAGGCAATCGGGTGTCAGCACGGACTCGACCTCAAAGTAACCGACATCTGGCGGCTGGTCTTTGTCCTTTGCCAATTTGTTCACGACAGGCGATGTGTAGGGAGGTAGATACTGCCCGCGGTCACTCAGCGAAATCTTAGAGCACAGCTCCTGGGCCAGGGCAAATGCCTGGATACAGCCGACCTCGCGGGCGACGGCAACACAAAGGGCCTCGGGAGATAGACTGTACACCCCTGGTTCCACCTCTAGAATCGAGCCGGCGGGCAACCCAGAGCATACGGACCAGCCCACGCCAGGCATGCGGCGGCGCTGCGCCGCAGATCCCACCAGCAAGCAAAGATCTTCTTGCACCTCGCCGCTTGCGGCCCCAATCCGCACCAAGTCGGGAAGATAGATGTCCTCGATCGAGGGCGACGACGCGCGCAGCACACGGCACTCTTCATCGGGACTGAGGTCCCTCCAGCTGATGTAACCCATTTGTCGGCGCTCGGCGCGCATCATGCGTAGCGCCGAGGCGCCCGTCAGAATTACGGAAGCAGCCAGCTGCTCGCTTGCAGGCTTGCCACGCTGCCCGATCTTTATTGCCATCTGAACCACCCCTACCAAACGCGTGCGATAGCGAGGCCATCAACGGCCGTGGCACCGGCGCGCTTGAGTTCCGCCGAAGCCGCTGCCATCGTCGCACCCGTGGTGATAACGTCGTCGATAAGCAGCAGGCGGCGGCCGTGCACGTCCTCAACCGTCTCGTACATACCTCGGGCACGCTCGCGGCGCTCCTCACGACCGAGTTCGCGCTGGTCGCCATGCCCGTACTTGACGAGAGCATCGAGCAGAGGAACACCCGACAGCTCGCAAAATGGGCGCGCAATAGCCTCCATATGATCAAAACCACGCCGCCGAAACGCTGCCGCCGTCGCAGGCACAAACACCACCGCATCCGCACCGGAAAGCACGCCTCCGTAGCGATCGGGAGCTACGACCTGGGCATGCAGGGCGGTGTCGTAGAACAGCTCCGCCAGATACGGAGCCAGACGTCGCTCGCCCGCATCCTTGTACGCTTTAATGATGCGCGGCAGCGGATGCGCATAGACGGCGCACGCCAGGCAGCGGTCGAGCGCCTCCGCCATTGCCGAAGACGTGCCCTCGACCGAACACTCAGTGCACAGCAAATCCCCAAACGGGGCGCCACATCGGGTGCAGCTATGACGTGGGTCGATGAGCGTGAGCGCGGCCAGGCAGTCTTGGCAAATAAGCGCACCGGCGCGCTCGCAGCCGGTACATCGTGTTGGCGACAATGCCTCGAGCGCCTCGTACGTCGCGCGCTCGGCAAACGGTAGCAATTCGTCCGCAAACGGTAGGGCACCGGCACTCTGCAGACGGCTCAATATGTTCAGATGGCTCTTCAAGACACAACCCTCCCTACGCTCGATCGCAGGGAGGGTTGTTGATTCGGCGCTATGATACCCCGATGCGCTCGGGGCAAGGCAGGTTAAATCCGCTCGCGGGCGTTATTCGCCGGCGGGCGGTTGTGGTGCGGACGAAGACGGGGTCGAGCCCTCGCCACCATCCTGGCGCGGCTTGCGGGAACGGCGCCGGCGACGGCGCTTTTGACCCTGGTCGGCCGAGCCCTCGCCACCGCGATTCTCGCGCGGCTCGCGCTCGTCGCGAGCGGCGCCACGCGAAGCCTTGGCAGCCGCTCCCCCGCCATCCCCGGGACGACGGCGCGTGACCTTGACCTCGCCATCCGAGACCTGATCGGCCACGGAGGGCACTGAGGGCTTCTGTTGCGCGCCCGAGGAATGGCGACGGCGCGGACGCGGCGCGCGCTCCTCCTCGCCACGTGACTTGCCGCTCTTGTCGACAGGCGCATCGGAGGCCGAGGCGCCCTTGGAAGCGGCACCGGCCTCGCGAGCAGCTGCGGCGCGGAAGGCGTCCTCGCGCTCCTCGCTCGACAGATGACGGCGGCGGCGACGTGTGGGGTTCATGCCACCGCCGCGATTCTGCTGCTGGGGCTGCTGAACCTCGCGCTCGCGAGAGGCGTTCTTGCCCGCGGCTGCAACCTCGGTAGCATCGCCCGAGCCCGCGCGCTTGCGACGGCGACGGCCATCGGCCGCCCCCTCGGCCTCGGGTGTCTCGGCCTTACCGCGGCCTTTTCCGCGGCCACGGCCCTCGCCCTGGCCCTGACCGGCGCGAGCATCGGATTCAGCATCGCGACGACGGCGCTTGGGCATCGACGTG
>URZR01000006.1 GCA_900552425.1 uncultured Collinsella sp.
TTTCAATTTCTGCGAAGATATCCTTTAATGCAGGCGTATTGTCCGGATAATAGCCATGCTTCCAAGAGTGAAACTTGATTCCATCCATATGATAATCTCCCAGACATCGATTCACCTCATCAATGGCATCTCCTGCTTTTGGATTAATAAAACCATATCCTTTGATCACTCCTGGATAAGCTTCCATGGCCCGATGAACCAGGTCATTCTGATCGCGCATGGAAATACCTGACAGACTGCTGATTCCTACTCTGGAAATTCCATAGGCCGCTAGATCATTCACCAGTTCCTGCGGTGTGTTTTCATCTCCCGAGCTTGTCTTTCCCAGATGAGAATGAATATCGTATATTAACATTTCCCTTCCCCTTTCTTTTTTGTATTATGATTATAACATTATAATAATAATACTTTCTATTTTTGTCAATACATATTTTTATTTTTGCACAAAAAAAGCAGGCAGATTACTCTGCCCGCAAAAATTCAAACGTCTGTAACTGTACCCTATATCGGGCGTTTTATCACGCTTCGCCCCAGAATCTATGCGTGTTGCGCAGGAGCTGTGCGGTTTTGCTCTCGGCGGCCGCAACGTCGGCCTCGTCAGCCTGCCAGGTCCAGTTGCCCGTGGCCACGCCCGGTACGTTCATGCGCGCGTCGTCGCCCAGCCCCAGGACATCCTGCAGCGGCATCATCACCAGGGGAGCGTCGCTTGTCAGCGCGTCACTCATCAGCTTGGCTGCCACCTCAACACCGCTCGGCTCGTCGCCGCCCGCAAAGGAGCGCGTGCACCAACCCGCGAGCGTCGACGTGTCGTGAGTCGATGCGTACAGGATCTTGCCGGGCGTAGGGTGCACGCCGCAACGAACGTCGTAATCGCTAAACTCCAGTACGTCCATACCGGGGAAGCCGCAAGTCGAAGCCATGGCGCGAACACCGGGCGTCAGGTAGCCCAGGTCCTCGGCGATAAAGTTGAGCGGCCCCAGCTCGTCATAGGCGGTCTGGAACAGGTCCTTGCCCGGGCCTGCCAGCCAACGCCCGTCGGCGCAGGCCTTACCCGCGGGAATGCTAAAGTAGCTGTGGAAGCCCAGGAAGTGATCCAGGCGCACGCGGTCGTAGAGCGAAAATGCACGACGCAGGCGATCCATCCACCAGCTATAGCCGTTCTGCTTCATGTGGTCCCAGCGGAACGTCGGGTTGCCCCACACCTGGCCCTCGGGCGCAAAGTTGTCGGGCGGCGCACCGGAGATCTCGATTGCCTTACCGGTATCGGACAACCAGAAGTTCTCGGGCTCGCTCCACGCGTCGGCCGAATCGTCGGACACGTACATAGGGATATCGCCGATGACCTCGATGCCCTTCTTGTGCGCATAGTTCATGAGCTCGCACCAGGCCAGGTCAAAGCGGTACTGCATGTACGCCTGAAGCTCGGCCTCGTCGTGGAAGCGCTTGTCGTCGATCAGATGCTCGTTGTAGCGCGCGACATCTGCCGGCCAATCGTGGCGCGATTCGCCCTCAAAGTACTTTTTGACGGCCATGTAGACGCAGTACTTCTCGAGCCAATCGGCATTGCGATGTTTAAACGCGGTGTACAGCGGATCGGCATCCTCGCCGCCGCGGGCCTTCCAGGTCTCAAAGTCGGCTGCCAGCTCCTCGTGGCTCTCGGGCAGTAGGTCGATATTGCCTGCAAAGGCCGAAGGACCGGCGTAAGGGGAGCGGAAGAAGTCCGTGGGGTTGACAGGCAGGACCTGCCAGTAGCGCATGCCCATAGCGGCCAGATGGTCGATAAAGCGACGCGTGGGTGCGCCGATCGTGCCGGGCTTGCCGTCATCGGTCGGTACCGAGGTGATATGGCACACAACGCCCGCGCCGTGATCGAGCGGCTCCTGCAGGCGCTGCTCGGCATGGTGATAGATGATCGACGAGCCCAGCGGATACAAATCGAGCGTAACCGTGCCGTTGTGGATCTCGCACTCGTGACCGCTGATCACGTCACTCGCGCATTCGTCGAGCGCCGGAATCGTCACGCGGTGTGAATTGCGCAGACTACGGTTAATGATAACCGTCGCGGACTCGCCATCCCTGCCCGTGCGGTTGTATGCCAGCACCTCGTCGTTGAGCGCGAAGGCCTTGATCTCGCCGTCGATCATAAACGGCAGTGCGCGGCGTACGGCGGAGGCGTTTTTGACAATAGCCAGCGTGTCGAAGTCGTGCAGTTGGTCCTTGGTCGGCAGGGTGCGGCGGTTGCCCGGATCGGTTAGACCCTCCAGGCCGTATTCGTCGCCGTAGTAGATCGAAGGCACGCCGGGGAAGGTCATCTGCATGAGCGTGGCGAGCCAAAAACGGCTCTTGGCCAGGCCCATCGAGTTCTCGTCCAGGCGCCATTTGCTGCGCTCGCACTCGGGCAGCTGCGACTCGTCGGGGCCGCCGCCGAGCACCGAGATAATGCGCGGACGGTCGTGGCTCGAAAGCAGATTAAGTGCGCAGGACAGGGCCTCACGGGGATAGTTCTCGCGCAGGGTTTCGATTTCCTCGGCTGCCTGGTAGGCGTTCTTGTAGCCCATCAAAAAGCCGATGACCATGTCGCGGAAGGGGTAATCCATAGCAGAGTCCAACTCGGAGCCCTGTAGGTAGCGACGCAGATGGCCGTAGCTGATCTTGTTGGAGGCGTCTTCCCAGACTTCGCCGAGCAACAGTGCATCAGGCTTCTCGGCAAGTACGGCCTTCTTGATCTCGGCCAGGAAGTCGTCGGAAAGCTCGTCAGCGACGTCCAGGCGCCAGCCATGAGCGCCGGCACGTAGCCATTTACGGATCACGCCGTCCTTGCCCAGAAGCCGCTCGCGTACCAGCTCGGAGCTCTCATTGATGGCGGGCATGTTGCCCACGCCCCACCAGCAGTCGTACGAGCCGTCCTCGTGGAAATAAAACGCATCGCGCCACGGCGAGTCCTCGCTCTGCCACGCGCCCACGCCGGGGTAGTTGCCGTAGCGGTTGAAATAGATGGAGTCGTCACCCGTATGGTTAAAGACGCCGTCCAGGATGATGGAGATGCCCAGCTTCTCGGCTGCCTGGCACAGCTCGGTAAAATCCTGCTCGGTGCCCAGGATTGGGTCGATCTTGGTGTAGTCGGCCGTGTCGTAGCGGTGGTTGCTCGCGGCCTCAAAGATGGGGTTGAGGTAGATGGCCGTAAAGCCCAGCTCGGCGATGCGGGGCAGGTCATTTTGGATACCCTTGAGCGAGCCGCCGTAAAAGTCCCAGGTCTTGATGGATCCGTCCTCGGCACGCTCGTACACGGGCGGCTCGTTCCAGTCCTCGACCATGCGGCGCTGGATTCCGTTGCGCGGTTTTTCGACTTCGGCCAGCGTGCGCTCGCGCCAGTTTTCGTCGCGGGCATAGCGGTCGGGGAAGATCTGGTACACCATGCCGCGCTCGTACCAGGCGGGGCGGTTGTCGCGGTGCTTATAGACGGTGATCTGGAACGAAGGTACCTCGGCGTAGTCGTAGGTTACGCCCTCGCCACCGGTGCGGCCTTGCGGCGCGCCCAAGCGGACCTCGGGCTGGCCCTCGATATTGCAGATAAAGCTGTACCAGATAAGACAGGGTTCGGTGCACTCAAGCTCTACGGTAAAGATGCCGTCGCCCTCGTGCGTCATGGGATACCGAGACTCGCCGATCTCATCTACCCAGGTGCGCAGCGTAAGCGTTGCCTGGTTGGGATCGGCATCCTCCAATATCACCGAGAGGGAAACGGAAGTTCCAGTGGTCACAGCGCCAAACGGAGTGCGAAACTGCGGCAGGCGGCTGTTGTGAATCAATCTCATAGTACGGTCCAGTTCTATACAATCATGGCCAGCGGGTCATGGGCTTAACGCACAAGGTTTAAGTATATCTGTTGTACATAGGGTGTATAAACAACATCCGTTTACCATCGGCGAACGGTTGTCCTAGAAAATCGTTTTACCACCCAAATTATCGCGGTATTCGAAAACGCCCAGACGGATACTATTTGTAGTCAAACAAAAGTACTTCGGTTTACTACGACGATTTGAATGATCTCAACCACTGTCAATTTGGTGATATTAAAACCGCAGGTAGAAGCGTTGTCAATTTCGAAGATTACTCGCCGTGGTCGTCCAGGGCCATTTTGTCATAGTAAACCGGCCCTCTTTTAATAGAGAAGTTTAACCAAGAAGAGGGCGCCTGGTTGGGGCGCCCTCTTTTGCGTTGAGGATTTAGTTTTAATCGTCCGGATTAGTGGCGCTTGCGGGCGGCCGTCGCCTTGCGAACGGAGGTTTTCTTGGTCGGAGCCTTTTCCTCAGTCGGTGCGGCGGGGGAGACCGGGGCCTTCTTGGCGGGCTCGGTCTTTACTGCGGGCTTTTCCTCGTCCTTAGCCTCTGCCTTGGGAGCGGCTGTCTTGGTCGTGGCCTTTTTGACCGTCGTCGTAGCGCGCTTGCGCGTGCTGGCCTTGGCGGCCGGCTTTGCCTCGACAGCTGCCTTGGCCTTGGGCTCGGAGAGCACCTCCTCGACCTTGACGGCGGGCTTTGCAGCAGCCTTCTGGGTCGTCTTCGCGGTGGCCTTCGTGGTCGTCGACTTCGTAGCCGTGGTCTTCTTGGCTGCCGTTGCCTTCTTAGCGGTCTTGGACGTGGTCGTCTTCTTGGCAGCGGTCTTGGCCGGAGCCTTTGCCGCGGGCTTAGCCTCGGCGGTGGCGGTCTCGGCCTTTACTTCGGGAACGACCTCGGCCTCGGCGGCCTTCTTGGCAGCGGCGGTCGTACGCTTGCGCGTGGTCGTTGCTTTGGCAGTAGTTGCCTTGGCAGTGGTGGCCTTGCTAGCAGCAGCCTTCGTGGTCGTAGCCTTCTTAGCTGTTGCCTTGCGGGCCGTCGTCTTCTTGGCGGCAGACTTAGCCGCGGGCTTTACCTCGGCCTCGGCAGCCGGCTTCTCCTCGACTTTGGGCTCCTCAGCGACTGCGGGCTCCTTAACGGGCGCCCTCAGCGGCAATCGGCTCCTCGACAGCCTCAGGCTCGTCGACAACAGCCGCCGGCCGCTCAATCTCCGGATGCATAAAGAAGTACAGGTCCAGATACTTGTCAGCCGAGCGCGTCCAGCTAAAGTCCTGGCTCATGGCCTGCGTGACCAGCTGGTTCCAAGCGTCGCGGTTATCCCAGAACAGGCGCGCCGCGCGGAACACCGCGTCGCCCATCTCGTCGCCGTTAAAGTTGCTAAACGAGAAGCCCGTGCCCTCGCCGGTAAACTCGTTGTACGGCTGCACGGTGTCCTTCAGGCCGCCGGTCTCGCGCACGATGGGCAGGGTGCCATAGCGCATGGCGATAATCTGCGACAGGCCACAGGGCTCAAACTTCGAAGGCATCAGGAACATGTCGGCGGCGGCATACATGCGCTGCGACAGCGCCGGATCGAACTCGATGCGCGCGGCCATGGTGCCGGGGTACTTGTCCTGGAAGTAGCGCAGACCGTCCTCGTAGTCGCGGTCGCCGGTACCCAGCACGGCCACCTGCACGCCGCCGGCCAGGATGCGGTCGAGTGCGTACATGACCAGGTCCATGCCCTTTTGGCGCGTCAGGCGCGTGACCATCACCATGAGCGGACGGTCGTCGCGAACCTCGAGCCCCAGCTCTTCCTGCAGCTTGGCCTTGCACACGGCCTTGCCGGAACGGTCCTCGACGGTGTAGTTGGCGGCAATGCGCTTGTCGGTCGCCGGGTCAAAGCCCGCCACGTCAATGCCGTTCAAAATGCCCTGCAGCGCATAGGAGCGCTCGCGCAGAACGCCGTCCAGGCCCTCGCCAAACTCGGGCGTCTGGATCTCGTTGGCATAGGTGGGGCTCACCGTGGTGATGGCATCGGCATAGCGCAGCGCGCCCAGCATGTAGTTGATGCTGCAGGCGTCGCAACGCAGCTGCGAGGCGGCCGCCGGAATATGCGCCACGCCCAGGATGTCCTCCATCACGGTGTCGCTAAACTGGCCCTGGAACGCCACGTTGTGGATAGAGAACACGGTCTTGACGCGGTCATACAGCGGCAGGCCCTGGTAGAACTCGCGCAAGAACACGGGCGCCAGTGCCGTCTGCCAGTCGTTGCAGTGCAGGATGTCGCACTCAAAACCGGCCGGCAAGTGCTGCAGACTCTCGGTGATGGCCTTGGAGAAGAACGCAAAGCGCTCGCCGTCATCAAAGAAGCCGTACGGATAGTCGCGCGCAAAGTAGCGCTCGTTGTCGATGAACATATAGGTGACGCCGTCGTGCTCGAGCTTCTCGAGACCGCAGTACTCGTTGCGCCAGCCCAGGCTCACGTAAAAGTCGGAGAAGTGCTCCATCTGCGCCTTGTACTCGTCCTTGATGGTGGCGTACTTGGGCACCATGACAATGACCTCGGCGCCGGCGCGCACAAGCGCCGCGGGCAGCGAGCCCGCCACGTCGCCCAGGCCACCGGTCTTTACAAACGGTGCGCACTCGGCCGAGGCAAACACGATCTGCATCTTTTTGCTGGAATCTGCCATATTGTCTCCCATGTTGCAATTCGAGAATAGCCGCCTGGCGCTAACCGGGCGGCTATTCTACATGTTACGAGCGATGTTGCGGTGCCAACGTTAACGTACGATGGTGGTGTCGGAAGTTAACGGAGCCTTGCCCAGCACCAGGATGTTCTCGGGCGTGCCGCGAAGCTCGGTGTTGGTGGGGACCACGTTGTTCTTGTCCAGAATGGCGTTCTCAACGCGGGCGCCGCTCTTGATGATGCAGCTCTGGTTGATGATCGAGTTGGTCACCGAAGCTCCTTCCTCGACCACGACGCCGCGTGACAGGATTGAGTTGCGCACGGTGCCCTTGATGATGCAGCCGGCCGAGATGATCGAGTTGCACGCGTGGCTGCCGGTCGCATAGCGCGAAGGCGGCACGTCGTGAGCCTTGGTCAGGATCGGGCGCTCGGGATCGAAGAGCTGGTCGGCGACGGTCTGGTCGAGCAGGTCCATGCTGCGGCGATACAGCGACTTCTCGCTAAACACGCCCACGACCTCGCCCTTGTACTCGTAGCTGCACACGTCGATGTTGCCAAAGTCGCCCTGGAGTGCCTCGAGCAGGTCCAGATAGTCGGCGGCCTGGTAGTGGTCGATGATCTCGAGCAGCGTCTCGCGGTTGACGATGCAGCAGTCCATGGAGGCGTTGTCGCCGTACACGACGCCGGCGCTCACGCCCGTCAGGCGGCCGTTCTCGTTAATCTCGAGCTTGGTCTCGTCATCGACGTTGCGCGTGGCCTTGCAGTACACCACGGTCATCTGGGCGCCAGAGTTCTCGTGCGCCTCGATGATGGTGTTGAGGTCCATGTTAAAGATGATGTTGGTGCCCATCATCACGACATAGGGCTTCTCCGAGCGCTGGAACAGCGTCTTGTTGGAGATGATGTCGCGCAGCAGGAAGCGCATGCCGCCCTTGGTGGTGCCATACGCGTTGCCGGGCACCATGAACAGGCCGCCCTTCTTGCGGTCCAGGCCCCAGTCCTTGCCAGAGCCCACGTGGTCGATCAGCGAGCGGTAGTTGCCCGGCATGACGACGCCGACGGTCTTAATGCCGGCATTCATCATGTTGGACAGCGGAAAGTCGATCAGGCGGTAGCGGCCCAAAAACGGAACGGACGCGATGGGGCGGTCCTTGAGCAGGACACTGCCGTAGGTCGAAGAGTAGTTAGCGGTGATATAACCGATGGCCTTGCGATTGATCATCGGATCATTCCCCCTTCCCGATAACGACGTCATTTCCAACGACGGCCGTATCCTTGGTGGTATCGACAGAGCCGAGCTTCACGCCCTCTTCGACCGTGGAGTTCTCGCCCAAAATAGCGCGGCAGATGTGCGCGCCGCTCTTAACGTGCGCACCCGGCAGCAGCACGGAGTCCTCGACCACGGCGCGCTCCTCGATGATGACATCGGTCGAAAGGATCGAGTGGCGAGCGGTGCCGTAGATCTTGCAGCCGTTGGAGACTAGGCAGTCGTCCAGACGGCCGTCCGGGCCAATGTAGTGCGGCGGACGCGTGGTGATGTTGGACATAATGGGGAAGTTCTTGTCAAACAGATCGAACTCGGGGTTGTTGCCCAGCAGGTCCATCGAGGTCTCGTGGAAGCTGGCGATAGTGCCGACGTCCTTCCAAAAGCCGTGGAACTCGTAGCTGTACAGGCGCTTGTTCTCGCCGAGCAGCTTGGGGATGATGTCCTTGCCAAAGTCGTGGCTCGAGCGCTGGTCCTGAGCGTCCTCCTCGAGCGCCTCGATCAGCACGTCGGCTGAGAAGATGTAGATGCCCATGGACGCAAGGTTCGAATCGGGTTTCTCGGGCTTCTCGGTGAACTTGGTGATGCGGCCGTCCTCGGGGTCGGTGGTCAGGATGCCAAAGCGGCTGGCCTCCTCCCACGGCACGGGCATAACGCTCACCGTGAGGTCGGCGTTGTTCTCAATGTGCGTCTTGAGCATCTTGCGGTAGTCCATGCGATACAGGTGATCGCCCGAAAGAATCAGAACGTACTTGGGGTCGTTCGCCTTGATGTAGTCGAGGTTCTGCGTAATGGCGTCGGCCGTGCCCGCATACCAGGCGCCGCCGGTCTGCGTCTCGTACGGCGGCAGGATCGACACGCCGCCGTCGCGGCTGTCCAGATCCCACGCCTCGCCGGAGCCCACGTAGGCATGCAGCAGGTAGGGACGGTACTGCGTCAGAACGCCCACCGTGTCGATGCCCGAGTTGGAGCAGTTGGACAGCGAAAAGTCGATAATGCGGAACTTGCCACCAAAGCTAACCGCCGGCTTGGCGATCTTTTGGGTGAGTGCCCCCAATCGGCTGCCCTGTCCTCCTGCGAGGAGCATCGCGATGCATTCTTTCTTACTCATCGATTTCTCCTTCTGTCATCGATGTTCCTAACCCATTAGCGACGGGCGCGGCGCACTGTCACGCCCGTCGAGTAATGCCGTGCGGCAAAGGGAGCTCGCGCGCTTTATGCGTGCCAGATCTCGTCGCGATACTCGCGAATGGTGCGGTCGGACGAGAACCAGCCACTCGAGGCGGTGTTGAGCAGGGCCTTGCGGTTCCAGGTCTCCTGGTCGCCGTAGCTGCCCGTGAGGTTATCCCATGCATCCACGTAGCTACGGAAGTCAGCCATGACTAGGTCGGGGTCGTTGTTGTTCATGAGCTCGTTGTAGATGCTCTCGAAGTTGCCCGAAAGACCCGCAAACGTGTTGTCCTTGAGCTCGTTCATCACGCGGCCCAGACGCTCGCGGTCGCCGTTGAGGGTATCCCACGCAAAGTAGCTGTTGGATGCCCAGAGCTGCTCGACCTCGGGGGCGGTCAGGCCAAAGATGGCCTCGTTCTCGCGGCCGGCCAGATCGGCGATCTCGATGTTGGCGCCGTCAAGGGTACCCAGCGTAATGGCGCCGTTCATCATGAGCTTCATGTTGGACGTGCCCGAGGCCTCCTTGCCGGCCGTGGAGATCTGCTCCGAGATCTCGGCGGCGGGGTAGATGAGCTGGGCGTTGCTCACGCGGAAGTTGGGGATAAAGCAGACCTTCATGACCTCATTGACGCGGGCATCGTTGTTGATGACGTCGGCCACGGAGTTAATGAGGCGGATGGTCTCCTTGGCAAAGGTGTAGCTCGAGGCAGCCTTGCCGCTAAAGATGAAGGTCGTCGGGGTCACGTGGAAGTTGGGATCGGCAATGCGACGGTTGTAGATGTCCATCACCTTCATGATGTTCATGAGCTGGCGCTTGTAGGCGTGGAAGCGCTTAACCTGAACATCGAAGACGGTGTTGGGGTCAATGACCAGACCGGTCTCGGCCTTAACGTAGGCGGCCAGGCGCTCCTTGTTGGCGCGCTTGGAGGCACCCACGGCCTTCAGGAACTCGGTGTCGTTCTGGAACTCCTTGAGTTTCTCTAGCTCAAAGGCATCCTTAAGCCAACCGTCGCCAATGGCCTCGGTCACGAGCTTGGCGTAGGTGGGGTTGGCCTCGGCAAAGAAGCGACGGTGCGAGATGCCGTTGGTCTTGTTGTTGAACTTCTCGGGCGTCAGGGCATAGAAGTCCTTGAGCACGATGTTCTTGATGATGTCGGAGTGGATCTTTGCCACGCCGTTGACGCTATGGCTGCAGATCACAGATAGGTTGGCCATGCGAATCTCGCCGTCCCACAGGATGGCGGTCTGGCGCAGGCGCTCCTGCCAGCCCTCCTGCGTGGTGTCGAACGACTCGTGCCAACGACGGCTGATCTCGTCGATGATCTGGTACACGCGGGGGAGGAGCTTGGAGAACGTGCCGATGGGCCACTTCTCCAGAGCCTCAGGCAGGATGGTGTGGTTGGTATAGCTCACGACCTGCGTCACGATGTTCCAGGCGTCGTCCCACTCGAGCTTCTTCTCGTCGATGAGGATGCGCATGAGCTCGGGGCCGCACATGGCGGGGTGCGTGTCGTTGGTGTGGATGGCCACAAACTGCGGCAGCAGCTCCCAGTTCTCGCCATGCTCCTTCTCAAAGGTGTCAAGCAGGCTGTAGATGCCGGCCGATACAAACAGGTACTCCTGCTTCAGGCGCAGCAGGCGACCGTGCTCGCCGGCGTCGTTGGGGTAGAGGATGGCGCTGATGGCCTCGGCCTCGGCGCGCTCGGCGTCGGCCAGGGCGTAGTCGCCGCGGTTGAAGGCTTCCAGGTCAAAGTGCTCCTCGACCGGCTCGGCAGCCCAGACGCGCAGCTTGTTGACGGTCTCGCCGGCATAGCCCACCACGGGGATGTCATAAGGGACGGCCAGGATGTCCTGCGTGTCCACCGTGCGGTAGAACGTGCGGCCGTTCTCCTCAAAGCCCTCGACGCGGCCACCAAACTTGATGGTCACGGCCTTGTCCTGACGACGGACCTCCCAGGGATAGCCGTGGGTGAGCCACTCGTCGGTGGCCTCGACCTGGCTGCCGTTGACAATCTCCTGCTTAAACAGGCCGTAGCGGTAGCGCATGCCGTTGCCGTAGCCGGCAATGCCCTCGGCTGCCATGGAATCCAGGAAGCATGCGGCCAGACGGCCCAGGCCACCGTTGCCCAGAGCCGGATCGGGCTCCTGGTTCTCGATGACGGACAGGTCGAAGCCCATGTCGCCGAGCGCCTCGGCGACCATGTCGCGCACGCCAAAGTTGAGCAGGTAGTTGTCGAGCAGGCGGCCGATCAAAAACTCGATCGAGAAGTAGTACACACGCTTCTTGCCCTCGGCGGTCACGCGGGCGTCACTCTTGGTGGCAACGGTGCGCGCCTTCTCGGCCACGAGCTTGGCCAGGGCGTTAAAGCGGTCGAGGTCGCTGGCGGCCTCGACGCTCTTGCCGCTAATGCTCATGACGGCATCGCGATAGAGCTCGGTAAACTCCTGCTTGTTGTCGAAGATCTTATTCATACGTTCCTTTCCCCCGGGGATGTTTCTCCCGGAACGGTTATGACTTGAATCCTACGCCTCGTCGGGGCGGGTAATTACAGCTGTAACGGTTTTGTTACGCATCCTTGGCAGACGGCTTAACAGAAGCAGACTTGGCCTTGGTAGCGGCCTTTTTGGCCGTGGTGGACTTGGCCGAAGCCTTGGCAGCGGGCTTGGTAGCCTTCGCCTTAGCTGGAGCCTTCTTAGCAGCCGCGGCCTTGGGCTTTACCGAGGACGAGCGCTTATGCGTCGCCTTCTTGGGCTCCTCAACCACGGGCGGCTTGTAGCTGCTGGGGCCGCGGCGCTTAAGCACTACGCCTGCCAGGCCGGGCACCTTAATCTCAATGGAGTCCATCTGCCCGTTCCAGGGATAGGGCTCGCTCGAGCAGGTGTAGGGTTCCTCGCCGGCATAGCCGCTGCCACCGAACTCTGGACGGTCGGAATCAAAGATGACCTCCCAGTCGCCCTCGCGCGGCACGCCCACGCGGAAGCTCTCGTAGCTCGCCGGGTCAAAGTTGATCAGGATCACCAGGTCGTCATCGACGTCCTCGCCCTGGCGCACAAAGCTCACGATGGACTGCTTGGAGTTGTCCGCGTCGATCCAGGTAAAGCCGTCGTCGTTGTAGCCGCGCTCGTACAGGGCGGGCTCGGCGGTGTACAGGTGGTTGAGCGCCTTGATAAACGCCTGATGATGACGGTGGGTCTCATACTCCTCGGTCAGGAACCACTGGATGGACTCGTAATAGCGCCACTCAATAAACTGGCCGATCTCGTTGCCCATAAAGTTGAGCTTGGCGCCGGGGTGCGTCATCTGGTAGAAGGCCAGCGTGCGCAGGCCGGCAAACTGGCGCCACCAGTCGCCCGGCATGCGGCCGATCAGCGAGCACTTGCCGTGCACGACCTCATCGTGGCTCAACGGGCAAATGAAGTTCTCGGTAAAGGCATACATGATGGAGAACGTGAGCAGGCCGTGGTTGCCGGGGCGCCACGGAAAATCGGTCTGCATGTAGTGCAGGGTGTCGTTCATCCAGCCCATGTCCCACTTGTAGTGGAAGCCCAGGCCGCCGTCCTGCGGCGGATAGGTCACGAGCGGCCACGCGGTGGACTCCTCGGCCATCATCATCACGTCAGGGTAGTGAGCCTCAACAGCGCAGTTGACCTGGCGGATAAACGCGCTGGCATCCAGGTCCTCCTCGGTACCGTACTTGTTGAACTTCTTTTGGCCGGGATCGTCGATGCCAAAGTTGAGGTATAGCATGCTGGACACGCCGTCCATGCGAATGCCGTCCACGTGGAAGTTCTCGAGCCAGTACAGCACGTTGGAGACAAGGAAGGAGCGGACCTCGCCGCGGGCGAAGTCGAACTTGTGCGTGCCCCAGTTGGGGTGAATCTCGTGCTCAAACAGCATATGGCCGTTAAAGGTGGCAAGGCCGTGGGCGTCGGCGCAAAAACCGCCGGGCACCCAGTCCATGATCACGCCGATGCCCGCCTCGTGACACGCATCGATAAAGTGCATGAGCTGCTGCGGGTTGCCGTAGCGCGACGTGGCGGCGTAGTAACCGGTCGTCTGGTAGCCCCAGGAGCCATCGAAGGGATGCTCCATGAGCGGCATGACCTCGATATGCGTGTAGCCCATGTCGCGCACGTAGTCCACGAGCTCCACCGACAGGTCGTCGTAGGTGTAGAACTCGCCACGCTGCGCGGGGAAGGGATCCATGGGACCGGGGTAATTGCCGTACTCGTCCGGCTTGCCCTGCGGCGCATCGCCGTGGCGCTTCCACGAGCCAATATGCACCTCGTAGATGTTCAACGGCTGTGACATGTGATTGTGGCCAGCGCGGCGCTTGAGCCATGCGGCGTCGTTCCACTTGTAGCCATCGAGGGTCCACAGCACGCTCGCCGTTCCCGGAGGGCACTCGGCCTTAAAGGCATACGGATCGGCCTTGTAGAGCTTTTCGCCCTCGTTGGTCTCGATAAGGTATTTATAGAGCTGGCCCTGCTCGGCGCCAGGAATAAAGCCTTCCCAAATAGCGCTCGTATGCACGGGCACCAGAGGGTTGGCTTCCTCATCCCAGTCGTTAAATTCGCCAATGACATGCACGCTCTTTACATCGGGCGCCCAAACGCAAAAGCGCCAGCCGCGCGTACGGTTCTGCGTGTCGGGGTGCGCGCCCATCTTTTCCCAGCTGCGCTCCCACGTGCCGATGCCAAATAGATAGACATCGTCCTTGGTGAGCTCCGGTGCGTGCGGGGCGGCTTTACGGGTTGCGGGCTTTTTAGCCGTTGGCTTTAGCTTTGTATCGCTCACGTTAGATCCCATCATGACGCGGCAGCGTGTTGCCTTGGTGACTAGATGCGAAAGGTCCAAGGCTGCACGAATCGAAGGGACGGCGATAGTTCTATGATTCGTTCCACCTCGCGTGCTCGGTGGAACTTTCGGCAGAAACTACGATAACACCTGTACGTTACTTTTATAAAGGAAAGTGGTTTTAGGGCGGCGTTTAATCGGTAAGCGCCATGTTTAGACCACTGGCAGAATTGCGATGGTAAAACTCTTGACAGTTTTACCAATAAGGGTTTTTTGATTGTTGGTTTGACGTTTGGTAAAACGTTTTTAGCAGGTTGTTTACCATTTGACATCGAAAGGTACATTTATGTCCCAGACCGCCGCTCCCAATGTCGCTTTTATTTTCGATTGCGACGGCACACTGGTTAATAGCACCCCCGTTTGGGCCTATGCCCAGCCCGAGTTATTGCACCGCCACGGAGTTGACGTGACGGTCGACGATTTTGCCCAGTTTGAGCATCTTTCGCTGGAGGACGAATGCCAGGCCTACCACGACACGTGGGGCATTGGCGCGAATGGCGAGGAGCTGTATCGCGAGCTGAGCGAGATTCTGATCGATGGCTACTCCAAGGTGCCGCCACGCGAGGGGCTCCTGGCATTTTTGGAGCAGGCGAAGGCGGCGGGCATTGCCATGTGCGTTGCCACTTCCACGCCGGCCGAGCTGGTGCAGTCCGCGCTCGCAGGTGCCGGGCTCGATGCTTACATGGAGTTTGTTACCACGACGGGCGAGGCGGGACGTTCCAAGCAGTTCCCCGATGTGTACGAGCTGGCGCTGCGCCGCCTGGAGGAGCGTCACGGGTGCAAGTTTGAGCGCGCATGGGTGTTTGAGGACGCCGTCTTTGGCCTAAAGAGCTCTGGGGTCGCCGGCTTTAAGCGCGTGGGTATTTATGACCCGCACGGCCGCATGAAGCGCGACGACGTACGCGCCAACTGCGATATCTTTATCGACAGCTATGAGGGGCTGGATTTAGCTCGCGTGCTTTCGTTTGAGGGATAGGCGAGGGCTGTGGCTTGCAAGGTATTAGTGGTCTGCGGTTCGCCCGTGGTGACGAGCGCGGATTTGTTGCATAGGCTAGCAGGGGAGTGCGACCACGTTGTCGCCGTGGACCGTGGACTCGACGCGCTGCTGGGCGCGGGACTGGGCTGCGACGTGTATGTGGGGGATGCCGACACGGTGAGTGATGCTGGTCGCGCACTGGTCGATGCCGCCGAGGCCTTTGAGGTAGAGCGCCACGACCCCTACAAGGACTACACCGATCTGGCGCTGGCGCTCGATTCCGTCCGCCGTCGCTGGCCGGGTGCCGAAGTGGTTACGACCTGCGCCACGGGCGGCCGTCCGGACATGGCGCTTTCCGTACTGGGCCTGCTCGCAGGCTACGAGGACGCCCCCATCTGGGTTGCCGAGGACGAGACCACGGCCCGCATCCTGCACGGAGGCGAATCGTGGGCCATCGAAGGTGCCGAAGGCAAGACGTTCTCCATAATCGCAATCGCCCCCAACACCGAGGTAAGCGAACACGGACTAGAGTGGGAGCTAGATCACGCCCCGCTGGGCTTGTTAGCCGACACGGGCATCAGCAACGTCGTCAGGTCAACAGCCACAATCCAAGTCCACACCGGAACCGCCATCGCTTACCTCTACAAGTAAGGTCTATCGCATCAGGGTTTTATCGGGACGGTGGATAGAAATAAGCGCTCGAAGAGTGATTATTTCTGCCCCGTCCCAGGAAAACCCGTAAGTAAGGGTTGATTTTCAATCTCAACGCAACAGCCTGAACGGGCCCCGCGTTTCCGCAGCTAGCGCAACGCGGGAATAGCTCCCGGCACCTGGCCGTCGCATCGTTTCCGCAGGTGGAGAGGCTATGGAGGCCGGTGCCCCCATGCCGCCGCCGCATGCTCCGCCAGCCCGCCGCGCAGCCGTTCCGGACTCAGCGCAACGGGCCCTCCGGCCCATGTCCCGGCCCGCCGCCTATCCCGCCAGCGGCCCCTCGCCCCTCGCGGCCCTGGCCCTGTCGATGCAGCCGGGCGTGAGGTCGAGCTCGCCGGGCGCCAGCTCCTCTATCCCGAACGCGTCCATGAGGGCGGAGGCGTCCTCCCCGAGGGCCATCCGCAGCACGCGCGCCGGCGTCAGGAACCCGAGCGCCCCCCTCGGCTCGGAGTTCACCTGCGACATGAGCAGCGCGCAGTCCGCCGCCGTCAGCCGGTCGAACCTGGCCCCGGCGCCCTTGGGCAGCAGCTTCCTGATCTCCACGTGGTTCTTCTCGCACGCGCCCTTCTGCTGGCTCTGCCGGGGGTCGCAGTAGAAGAGCCTGGTCTCGCCGTCCCGCTCGCCGATCAGCGCCGCGATGGCGCCCTCGTCGGCGAACTCGCTCCCGTTGTCGGTGAGCACGGCGCCGAAGGCGCGCCTCGCGCCGTCCTCGCCGAGGACCCCGCGCAGGGAGGAGAGCGCCGCCAGGACCGAGGCGCACGTGCCGTCCGGCAGCGGCAGGGCCAGCTGGAAGCGGCTCGGGCGGTGCAGGAGCGTGAGGAGCCTGGCGGAGTCGCCCCTGGAGCCCTCGACGGTGTCCATCTCCCAGGCCGCGGCGCAGGCGTCCTCGCCGAGCGCGAGGAACGACGCGTGCGACCTGCGCGACGAGTGGGACGTCGCCCTCTTCGGGGCCCGGCGCGACCTCGGCCTGTAGCCGACCTTGCGCCTGAGCTCCATGTTCGTCATGCCGTCGTAGCCGGCGTCCACCCACCTGTAGACGGTGGAGGCGCTGAGCCCGGGGGTCGTCGCCGCTATCTGCTGCGGGGAGAGCCCGCGCGCGAGCCCGTCCCTGATGGCCGCGAGCTTGGCGGCGGCGCCCTCCTCGGTCTCGTCGATCCCGGACCTGCTCGCCGAGAGCTCGGCGTCGGCCGCCTCCTGCGCCCTCCTGGCGCTGTAGAACACCCTGGGCCTCCTCGAGCAGCCGTAGCCCCTCCTGTGCGGGCAGCCGTTGCAGCACCTCGGCCACGCGGAGAGCCTGGGGCAGGCCCCCGAGAGGTCCGCGGGCGCGGGCTCGCCGTAGCGCGAGCGCGGCGCGGTGACGTAGCGGTGCGCCGCAACCTCCCTGGTCACGGTCGAGGGCGACCTGCCGAGCTCCGCGGCGATATCGCGGGCGCTGCGGTTGCGGTCGAGCATCCTCTCGACCGTGTTCCTCTCGTGCCTCGTGAGCCTCCCGTACGACCTTCCGGACGGCTTGGGTCTGGACATGCCGGCCTCCCTCCATCGCGGGCCGGGGGATTCCGGCCCCTCTGGGGTTGCCTACCCGGATTCGCGCCTCAGGACTCAGCGCAACGCGTTGCGCTGAGTCCTGAGGCTGTTGCAATGAAAATGAGAATCAAGGCATATCATTCACCATCTCACGCGTGCTACCTCGCTACGATATTCACGAGGCTCATGATGATATAATTTCTACCAAAGCATCGTTTGGCTTGGGATGGATTTAGTTCAGTTCCCGAATGAGGGCAGGCTCTTGGGACCGAGAAATTTTTACTCCTGGGTTCAAGCCTTGCAACTGCCGGCGCATCGATACCTTTTGTTATGCCAAAGTGATACACACATAACGAAGAAAGCCCCTGCGGGAAACGCTTCCGCTACATTTTCGAATATCTGTCCCAGCGAGCATCTATCATAGGATGAGATTACTGGGCAATAGCCATAAGGATTGGAACTGCTGTGAATATCTTCAGCTGGAACGACTTGAATCCAACTGCTCGCGAATACATCTTGATGGCCAAAGATGTGCGTGATATGCAATATCGCAAACAATGGCCTACGCCTGGAGGTAAAACGCTAATCGAACTCGTTGCTAACGAGAATAAAGCCCTTAAGTTTTATCTTGATCTTACAGAGAATAAAAGAAGTTCTTCCTTAATCCTTGGACTTTCCGCTGACAGAAAAAGCACCATGCAGACACGCGTATCGGATCGTCCATTAATTCGTCTTGATTATAGTGATAATCCCGAGGTCCTTCGTCACAGAAATCCAGACGGATCGCTGGTCCTTGGTACTCATGTCCATTTTGATATAGACGGATACGGCGCCAAATGGGCTTGTGGCATCCCAGGTCAAAATATTCTGAAACCTCTGAACGACGATTTTGCATCACTCTTTTGGTCATTTCAGGAAACTTGTAATATTACAGACAAGCTTAAAGTAGAGCTATCTCTGGGGGTGTGAGATGAACGTAGATCAGGCTCGAGGCTTTATCAGCGCATACGCCAAGTTCGTAGAGGCAAATATGGTCCCGGTCCAGCAAGGTAATGGCGTCTGCATCTCCACCCCCATGCTCAATCGAAACAACGATTGCATGCGGGTTTATCTGGGTGATGACCCAGCAGGCGGCTATGTCATTTCTGATCTTGGTGAAACCATCAATGATCTTGAATTGTCTGGATTCACCATGAAAGGACAGCGAATCGATAAGCTCAATTCGATTCTTTCTGGCTTTTCGGTAAAGGAAGAAAAAGGCGAACTGTGTATAACGGCTTCCGGATCTGACCTTCCTATGAAGATGAATATGCTTCTTCAGGCTATGGCCTCTGTTGATGATATGTTCTTGTTATCTCAAAGCAGTGTGAGAAACCTCTTCACTGAAGATGTCGGCAATTGGCTGCTTGATAATGAAATCCCTTATGTTCCTGGCCCGTCTTTCCAGGGCCGATCCGGACTTTCGTTTAAATTTGACTATGCAATTGGTAAAAACAAGAGAAGACCCATGCGCCTTATTAAAACGGTAAATAATCCTGGTAAGCAAGGCATTCAAAATGCATTATTTGGATGGGAAGACATTAAGTCGGCACGCAACGATTGCGAAGGAGTCGTTTTTCTCAACTCCACCAACACTAAAGATGGTGTTGTCTCCCCCGAGTCTATCGAAGCTTGCAAAAACTACGGACTTACTCCAATCATTTGGGGCGTCGATCAAGACTCCTATGTTCCCATGCTCGCTGCATAGGCGGTTTAATTTTGAAATGCTCATGCAAGCTGATGAATGGCAATTAGGCATGCCTTGCTACTCATTCCATTCGTCTGTATGCTTTACTCAGTTTTTGTTCGTAAGGCGCGACCAATGAAATCAAAAGAACGACTACCGCGAAGATCTTGGTTGCAGAGCACGACCAATGCAATATAAATAATGCTCGCGAAGATGACGCCTTCAACTGCTTAGGTTGAAGGCGTCTTGATTTACAAGCGGTATCGACTTAACCTGTGCAGCTGAGGGTAATTCGCGTTTTTCCTGCCGGAAGCATACTACGTGCCGAGCGTGTCGGGCCCCGGATGGGCCTGGACCGATGCTGACCACCTGGAGTTTAACGGCTACGTGGCTGAGGCCATCGGCGCAGATGGCGACATGGTGCTGACGTTTACCGGGCAAAACTCCGTGATATAGTCGCATGCGACCGATGCGGTCATCACGCTATGCGACATGGAAGTGTGGGGCAACCAGGCACTTCGCGGTACCGGGACCCTGACGGCGACGAGCCCCCAGTGCATGATAACGTTTCACAGGCGTTCGCGTTGGACGTTGCACCGTCGATGCCTCGTGGCTGGATACGACCGGTGCCGATGGCAGCGTTGCGCGCACGGGCGGCTCGCTTGTGTCTGCGCGGTTTGTGGTGCCTTCCGGCGGGGTCTTTGGTGCTGAGGTGGGTAGATGCTGCCGGGGGCCGTGGCCGCGTATGTGGTGATTGGACCCGTTGTGGCCACGCCACCGGCTGTGTGGAGACCGATGGATGCGGCGCGTGGGTGGCAGGGCGGGCTAGCCTGCTGGCGGTGCCGGTCATGTTGCAGGGCAGCCCGGTGCTTGGTAGTTGACGGACCTCGTAGCGAAGCCCACGAACGCAGCGCCCAAGACAATCACAACGACCAGGCCACGGTGGCCACGTCGTCCAAGCCCAAGACTGCCACCGCGACAACTTTAGCTCTTCTCAAAACCGGCGACAACAACTGGATTACTGCTACCTTTACACTGCTTTTTCCGGGAATAGTGTTTCTAGGTGCAGCATATTATTGCTGAAACACTTTTTGAATTTTCTAGCTTAGGCACCACCAAGTACCGTGAAATGGTACCGCCAATATTGAGCTTAGTCCCCGGTGAATTATTTTTACCTGCGATCCGCCCCAGGGAGCCGCTGTATGTCGACCTTGCATATGTCGACTTTGACCGCGTTGAGCGCGATCCCGCCCATGATTGCATGCGTATTGATTCCGCCGCCGGGTCTTGAGTTCCACTCCCTCTTCTTGAACTATCTGTAGAAGACCGGTGAAGAGGTGCCTCGCCTCGCTTCATTAGCTCAAAATGCATCGACCGTCTATTAGTTGCGAACGATGTTCAATTATCAATGCAGAAGGCACCTTCGGCCTTAGGGGTCATTCCTGTATTCAGGGTTCCTGATTTGACACAGTTACCTAATTTTGAATTTGCATCAAATGGATGACTGGTAAAATACACTTCATAGCCGGTTCGAATTAGCGTTTGCGCATCGCAATCGGATATGTGTTGTTTGCACATTATATTCTGCTACGTGTCTATTAAGTACGACTCTACGGAGGAACCGGCTATCAACTTTAAGGAAAATCTGATGCTCAACGAGCTGCAGTCGAAGACAGATCTGGCAGGGTTTCTTGGCCTGTCTATAGAAAAGCTTGATTTCTTTGTCAATTCATCCTCCATGTATGACCTATACAGAAATAAATTGATTCCTAAAAGAAATGGCGGCTATCGAGAGCTATTAATCCCAAGATCTGATTTAAAAAAGGTTCAACGAATTATCGCTAAAGAGCTAGAAAAAAGCTACAACCCTTTGCCTTGTGTGCACGGTTTTGTAAAGGGTCGATCAATACAAACAAATGCTGAGACCCATATTGGCTCACAAGTAATTGCTGGCATTGATATTAAGGATTTCTTTCCTTCAATCTCATCTAAACGGGTATATGGCCTTCTTGTTTCGAAGAAGTTAGGTCTCACCCCTGAAGTTGCATTCTGCATTTCTAGACTTGTCGCCACACCAAAAGGGCTCCCTCAGGGAGCTCCCTCATCCCCTTTAATTTCGAACATGATTTGCCTTGGCATGGACAAACAGCTTATGCATCTATCGCATGAGTATCATTATCAATACACGCGATATGCCGATGACCTAACGTTCTCTTTTAAAAGCTCTTTTTATTTTTATCGACACTTTTGCTCAGAGGAAAAGCTCAGGTTGCCCAACAAAATACGAAACGCGATCACTGACTTCCATGGAACCGAGTCATTTGAGATCAACGAAGATAAATCGTTTTACAGTTGCAGTTTCTCAAGACAGCTAGTCACGGGCGTTGTCTGTAACCAAAAGACAAATATAAAGCGCGAGCAATATCGGCGACTCCGCTCAACGCTCCACCGACTAAGCAATAGCGACATTGAAGGCGCGATGGGCTGCTATTACGGTAAATCCATCGCTAAAGTCACCGACGCAGAGAGAGGGATATTTCAAGCGGCTCTTCGAGTAAGTCTAAATTTTTATAAGTCTCTTATTAAGAATCCCTGGACATCGGGACCGCTCCTGCGTTTAGGCAGCCTCTACAATAAAACGAAACCAGAAGATACGCCTGTTTTCCCAGTCGCACTTCAGCAAGACTCGCTTCTGTATCTA